>NZ_CAJCKS010000261.1:0-4919 GCF_903970985.1 Pantoea sp. ME81
TATAAGTTGTCAGTGACCAGCGCGATCAACACCAGTACGAACACACTTACCCAGCCCGACGCTCATACGATCTCAACAGCGGCGGCAGGAAACCACAGGCAATGCCTGACGCAATCCAGCCTAAAGTGCCCATGACCCGCACGCGCGGATAATCACGTTCGACATCTTTGACATGCGAGAAAGCAATACTGTTAGTCAGCGCAATGGTCGGCATGTAAGTGAGCGCATACAACAGCAGCAGTGGGAAGAAACCACTGAAGTGCGTCTGCTGGGCCGCGAAATACATCAGAATGGAACCGACGATCATCAGCAGCGATAACACTTTCTGCGCCTGGAAGAAACGGTCTGCCAACGATCCAACGAGGATCGGCGACAGGATGGCGGCAATCGAAGTACAGGCATAGCACCAGGCAATCTCAACCGGCGAAAAGCCGTTTTTGCTGAGGAAAGCCCAGAGCGGCACAAACCATGCCCCCCAGATAAACCACTCGAGAAACATCATGAAGGATAATTTTGGGATTGTTGTTTTCATTAAAATAGGACTCCCCGGTGTAGGTGAGGCCAATCTAACACCACTAACAATACCTTTGTAATACCATTAGCGGATTCTTTGAGCTACTCCACAACAATTTTAACCGAGGATTAACAGTAAGGCAGGAGATGAGCGTGGAATAAGGGCGTGCAGTGCACGCCCTAAAAGTCTTAACGACGGTTTTTCCAGACGGTCTGGATATTACAGAATTCGTGAACGCCAAAACTGGAAAGTTCACGACCATAGCCGCTCTTCTTCACACCACCAATCGCCACGCGGGGATCGGAAGCACCGTTGCCATTGATGAACACGGCGCCGGTTTCCAGTTTCTCTGCCAGCTCATTGGCTATCGCTTCATTACCGCTCCACACGGTGGCGCTCAAACCAAATTCGCTGTCGTTTGCCAGTTCTAATGCATGCTGCGCATCACGTGCTACGGTAATCGCCGCCACAGGGCCAAAGATCTCCTGCTGGAAGGCGATCATGTCGGGTGTCACGTCAGCCAGGATCGTTGGGGCATAGTAGTTACCGACACCATCGATCTTGTGCCCGCCGATAACCAGGCGCGCCCCCTGTTTCAGGGTCTGCTGTACTTGCTGATCCAATTCATCACGCAGGTCATAACGCGCCATTGGACCGATATAAGTTTCTTCGCTCAGAGGATCACCGATCTTTAATGCTTGCACAGCAGCGCTAAAACGCGCCTCAAACGCTTCTGCGACACTTTCTTCAATGATGAACCGTTTGGCTGCCATGCACACCTGTCCGGTGTTCTGGTAGCGTCCTGTGACCGCAGAAGCCACTGCCGCATCCAGATCCGCATCGGCAAGGACGATAAACGGATCTGCACCACCCAGCTCCAGTACCGTTTTCTTCAATACGGCACCGGCTTGTGCTGCAATAGCACCGCCCGCCCGCACACTTCCTGTCACCGCAACAGCCGCAATACGCGGATCCTTGATTGCGGCCGAAACGCCATCGTTATCCACGTTAATCACGGTGAAGCCACCTTTTGGCAGATCGGTCGCATCAAACAGTTCTGTCATCAGATTGGCTGCACCCATTACGCTTGGCGCGTGTTTGAGCACATACGTGTTGCCTGCCAGCAACATGCTGACTGCACCGCGCAGCACCTGCCAGTAAGGAAAGTTCCACGGCATTACCGCAAGAATCACGCCTAATGGACGAAACGATTGCCAGGCTTGCTGATTTTCTACCTGCGTAGGCTTATCAGCCAGCATCGCTGGGCCCTGTTCTGCATACCAGTCACAGAGATTTGCACATTTAAGGACTTCAGCACGGGCCTGTGCAATGGGTTTACCCATCTCCAGGGTTGCCATGGTAGCGAGTTGATCCTGACGTTGGCGGATCTGTTCTGCTAACTGGCGTAACACGATGACGCGCTGAGCCATGCTGGTGGCTCGCCATTGTGCGAATGCTTTGGCGCTGCTCTGCAACGCAGCTTCGAGCTCAGCGGCATTCTGCAATGGATAGGATGCGATGATTTCGCCAGTGGTAGGGTTACGTGAAATAACGTTGTCAGTCATAAGATGCCTTCGTCATGAGTTGTAGGGGATGAATATGAGTTTCACCTTACGCTCGCTGAAGATTGATGAAAAATGAATAATAATGAGGAAGTTGTTCTCTTCTGATGAAAGAAGCGGATCTTCTTCGCTGAGAATTAATGTTTTTTCGCCATTGGTGGGATCAATCTTACTGACCTGCATATTCTGACAGTTTTTGATGTTAGAAGCTGATTCTTCATAGGGTTATGCAGTTATACAGTGAATAGATCTTAAAGAAAGATCATAGAGAGATCTAAAAGAGATCCTAAGAGATCCCCGATCGCTGTAAGCCGCATGCCACAAGGCCTGAGAAGGTGATCGCGTTCACTATAATCAGAAAAACGTTCACTACAATCAGCATAATATTCACTATAGACTGTAGAATGTTCACTATAAACAGTGTTAATGTTCACTGTAATCAGAAATCGATCCTTTTCATCCACAGAATGAAGATCTCAGGCTATGGCAGATAAAGAGAGTGAAAACAAGGCGTTACTAGAACCTTTTCTGTCGGTGACAAAAAATAGCGGTGAGGTTATCCAGCTTCATCCTAATAAAAATAACACCGTACAACCGGTCGCGTTGATGCGCCTGGGTCTGTTCGTTCCGACACTAAAGTCTACTGCGCGTGGGAAATCGGGCGCGATGGCTTCAACGGACGCCACTAAAGAGCTCAAGAACCTTTCGTTAGTTAAAGCGGAAGGCTATGAAAAGATTACCATTACTGGCGCAAGGCTGGACATGGATAATGATTTCAAAACCTGGGCTGGCATCATTCAGTCTTTTTCGCGTTATCCCTCAAAGGGCGACACAGTGACGCTGCCGTTTATTGATTTCGTGAAAATGTGCGGGATCCCATCGGCAAACTCGTCAGCGGCCTTACGTAAACGTTTAGATGCCTCTTTACGACGCATCGCAACCAATACGTTGTCCTTTGAAGGTAATGGCAAAGCGTATCATACCCACCTTGTGCAGTCGGCGTATTACGATCGTGAAAAGGATCTGGTGCGCATTCAGGCCGATCCCAAACTGTTTGAGCTGTATAACTTTGACCACAAAGTCTTGCTGCAGTTGCGTGCTATTTCACGGCTCAAACGTAAAGAATCGGCTCAGGCGTTATATACCTACCTGGAAAGCTTGCCAACCAATCCTGCACCGATATCGCTGGCGCGTCTCCGCATGCGTTTAAACTTAGGCTCTAAGACGACCACGCAAAACCACGTGGTTCGACGCGCGATGGAGCAGCTTAAGGAGATTGGTTACCTCGACTATTCAGAGGTAAAGCGTGGACGTTCTGTGTTCTTTATTATCCATAGCAGAACGCCGAAGCTGGACGGTATCAGCAATCTTGAGAGCATTGATTCCCTCGATGATATTGAGTTTGAAGACTGATTTTTCACGTTCACTGTAATCAGCATCCTTCCCTTGAGTGTGTCACTTAATCGCCAAAAGTGACACACTTCTTCTCCGCACTGTTCACTGTAATCAGCATCCCTTCATTCATTCACTGTAATCAGTAACGTTCACTGTAAACAGTATTGAGCGACACGTTAGTCTTACTTCCTCCTTCAGAGTTATCAAATTTGACGAATTATTGGGTTTAATTGTGATAGTGAGTACTTACTAGGTGGGTTTTCAACACTCGATCGCCCTCTTTTGCAGCGGGTTTGCTGATTACAGTGAACATCAGCCATAGCGTATTTGGTTGCTGATTACAGTGAATGGTGATGATGTGGTGAAAACAGATTATAGTGAATGGTTAAATGTAAGGGTTTGAATATTATATATAATATTTAATTGTTGGCATTCGTTCACTGTAATCAGCTTATTGTCTGTACAAATAAACAGTAAAAGTGACAGGGTTGGTCACCGTCACTGATTACAGTGAATTTTTCCCTTTATTGCAGATTGCAGTGAACGTTATGCCAGTGCGGTCGGGAATGGATTTAAGGCCTCAATCTTGCGCGTCACGCTGTCACTGATTACAGTGAATGCTCTGCAGCCCTTCCCTCTTCCGAAACATTTTTATACCTGATCGTTGTGGCCACAGAAGATCGCTTTACTGATTACAGTGAACGTAAATAACTTTGCCAGCGAGGAGCAATTACTGATTACAGTGAATGTTACAACCAGGGATTTGGGAGGTAGGAAAAAACGGTCTTCACCTGTTTTGCTGATTACAGTGAACGTTGGAGTTCAAAGACAAGCATTCCGTTTCTGGTTGATCCGGCAATGGGTGCATGTAATAGCCACCGGTTAAAACGGACACTTCACCAGTAAGAGCAGCTAAAATGCTCTTCTCTCTTCTCTCTTCTCTCTTCTCTCTTCTCTTTAATCGGTCATTTGCCATCGGTCATCTCCCACCGGGCATGCCTCTTCAGTTGTTCATTCTCTGGCCATTGCTTATCTTCAATATCGCCAGTAGAGCATGGTGTACCGTTCAGGACCCGCCAGTTGTAGCTTACCCGCTATCCCGCACTTGCAATGGCTCAACGCTAAGCATTTACCCGTTTTCACTCACGTACAGTCAGCCATAAGCCACCGATGATTTAGCGTTACTCACTCACTCACTCACAACAAACCCGCATTCGCGAACCACGAATCACAACTGAAAACGCAAATTGGGTTACTGATTACAGTGAATGTTGACAGTCATTTTAGCCCGTATTTACATCCCTGACTCCTGACTCCTGACTCCTGACTCCTGACTCCTGACTCCTGACTCATGACTCCTGACTCCTGACTCCGAACTCCTTACTCCTGACTCCCAACTCCCATACTGATATACCAAAACAGCCCTCCACTCAACTCCACTCACATTC
>NZ_CAJCKS010000262.1:0-4885 GCF_903970985.1 Pantoea sp. ME81
GGCGCAAACGCGATGGCCAACCTGCTGCAACACCAGGGATGGAGGCTGCGTTTATCAATCAGGCGACTTACATCAGCCCTTTCTTCGCCAACTCAGTTTTGAAGTTGTCGCGGGTAATCAGCACCACATCGGTGACTTCGGTGAATTTCGCGGGCTCTTTGCCTTTGGTCACCCAGTTGTAGAGCATCTGGCTGCTCTTATAACCGTGCACATCCGGGCTTGGCAGCAGCGAACCGTAGAAGCCGGTTGGTGCGCCTTTAGACAGCTCGCTCACCGCGTCCACACCGTTAATGCCAATGCCAATCACGTCGGGCGCTTTAAAGCCCTGGCCTTCGGTCGCGCGCACGCCACCCAGCACGGTGTTGTCATTCATGCCGACAATCAGCCAGTGTTTCACTTCTGGATGCTGCACCAGCAGCGAGTTACCGGCATCGAAGGCCCCCGGAATATCGTTGGATTTGGTCGGCACCTGATAGATCTGTTTCTCCGGGAATCCGGCGGCTTTCAGCGCGTCCATCGAACCGCCGGTGCGACGACGCGCAGTGTCCAGCTCATTGGCGGTAATCGCCATGACGCCGGTCTCTTTCGCATCCCAGCCGCGTTTCTGCATCTCTTTGTAGAGTTCCTGGCCCTGGCGCTCACCGATCTTGGTCGCGGCCATCATCACCAGCGGCACGGTGTCCATTGGCTTGCCTTTGGCGGTAACAAACTGGTCATCAACCGCAATCACTTTCAGGCCATAGCTACGCGCTTTCGCCACGATGGCTGAACCCAGCTTCGGGTCCGGGGTGCAGATCACGAAACCTTTGGCCCCGCTGGCCGCCAGGCTATCAATGGCATTCAGGGTTTTCTCGCCGTCGGGTACGGCAATTTTGATCACGTCAAAGCCGAGATCTTTGCCAGCCTTGTCTGCGAACTTCCATTCGGTCTGGAACCAGGGTTCCTCCGGTTGTTTGACGAGGAAACCGAGTTTCATGGTCTCGGCGATAGCGGATTGTGACATAACCGCGGCGAGACCTACCGCCGCCAGCGCTTTAGTGAATTTATGCATGATGCTCTCCGGCACAATGATGTTTTATCGCTGTTAATAACGAATCGGTGTAAACGCTACCAATTGGATTTCACGTTTGGGTACAGCGCAAAATCAGCGCGTTAGCTCAAAGGTTGTACAAAGGCTGTGCAAACGATGGGCTAGTTGTAGCGGTAATGGCGAAGAAAAATGTAGAGCGGTATCACATCCCAAAACGATGACCAATTCCTCCATATATTCAGCGAAATTAACCAGTCATTAACTTTTGCTGCCGATCACAGAACGGTTCCGATGGCAGAAAAGTGCATATTCTCAGCCAGCGATGACTAACCGCTTATGCACCCGCATTCCAGGATAGAGCCAGATAACTCACACAGGAGAATCCCAATGGGTGCTGGCGCCATAACAATTGGGCTGGATTTTGGCAGTGACTCGGTGCGTGCCCTCGCCGTGGACTGCCACAGTGGTAAAGAGCTGGAAAAGGCGGTGGTGAACTATCCACGCTGGGCGAAGGGTGAATTCTGTGACGCGCACGCCAACCGTTTTCGCCATCATCCACAAGACTATATCGACGCGCTGGAGCAGGCGGTGGTCGCGGTGGTGCAAGCGTTAACTCCCGAACAACGCGCTGCCGTGGTGGGGATAGGCGTGGATTCAACGGGTTCAACCCCTGCACCGATTGACCGTGACGGCAACGTGTTAGCCTTGCGCCCGGAATTCGCCACCAACCCCAACGCTATGTTTGTGTTGTGGAAAGATCACACCGCGATTGAAGAAGCGGAAGAGATTAATCAGCTGTGCCGCAATGGTCATTTCACCGATTACACCCGCTATATCGGCGGCGTGTATTCGTCGGAGTGGTTCTGGGCCAAGATTCTGCACGTGTCACGCCAGGATGCAGCAGTGCGTGATGCGGCAGTGTCTTGGGTGGAACTCTGTGATTGGGTACCGGCACTGTTGAGCGGTCGCACTGCCCCGACGCAGCTGCGGCGCGGACGCTGCGCCGCCGGGCATAAATCGCTGTGGCATCCTGAATGGCAGGGTTTACCGCCCGCAGATTTTTTCCGTGCACTCGATCCGATGTTGGTTGAGCAGCTGGATTCTCCATTGTTTACCAACACCTTCACTGCTGATGTACCGGTGGGCACGCTTTCCAGCGAATGGGCGCAGCGTTTGGGATTGTCTGAGCAGGTAATTTTGTCCGGTGGGGCCTTCGACTGTCATATGGGCGCGGTCGGTGCAGGCGCACAGCCTTATACGCTGGTGAAAGTGATTGGCACCTCAACCTGCGACATTTTGATTGCCGACAGCGAGAAAGTCGGCGATCGCGCCATTAAAGGCATTTGCGGCCAGGTCGATGGCAGCGTGGTACCGGGCGCCATCGGCTGCGAAGCGGGTCAATCGGCGTTTGGTGATATCTACGCCTGGTTTAGCCGCTTGCTGGGCTGGCCGCTGCAGCAGGCCGTGACGCGCCATCCTGAGTTGCAGCCGCAACTCGCCGAGATGCAGCAGGATTTAATCCGTTCCCTTACCGAAGCCTGGGCTGCCGATCCCCAGCTTGATCATCTGCCCGTGGTGCTCGATTGGTTCAACGGGCGTCGCACACCGGATGCCAATCAGCGCCTGAAAGGCGTGATCACCGATTTGAATCTTGGCACCGACGCGCCTGCGTTGTTTGGTGGTCTGGTGGCCGCCACGGCATTTGGTGCCCGCGCCATTATGGAGTGTTTCGAGCAACAGCAGATCCCGGTAGAGAGCATTCTGACGCTCGGCGGCATCGCGCGTAAGTCCCCTGCCATTATGCAAGCCTGTTGCGACGTGATGAATCGTCCGCTGGATATCGTGGCTTCTGACGAGTGCTGCGCGCTGGGCGCTGCCATTTTTGCCGCCGTCGCCGCGAACTTGTATGCCGATGTGCCTGCCGCACAGCAGGTGATGGCGAGTCCGATCGCCGTGACCTTGCAACCCAACAGTCTGCGCGTGGCGGGCTATCAACAACTTTATCAACGCTATCAAAACTGGTGCCAGGCCGCTGAACCTCAGTATGCCGCCCGCGCCACATCCGCTAAGTAAAGGAGCGAGAAATGGAACAGAACGTTTGGTTTGTGATTGGAACTCAGCATCTCTACGGAGCGGAAACCTTGCGCCAGGTTGAACATCACGCGCGCCAGGTGATGGACGGATTGAATCAGGCGGGCACGCTGCCGGTGCCGCTGGTGTTGAAGCCGTTGGTGAAATCACCGGATGAAGCGCTGGCGCTGTGCCGCGAAGCCAATCACGACAATAGTTGTGTCGGCATCATGACCTGGTTACACACCTTCTCACCGGCCAAGATGTGGATTGGTGGGCTGAGTATCCTGAATAAGCCGCTGTTGCAATTCCATACCCAGTTCAACGCAGAAATTCCGTGGGACAGTATGGATATGGACTTTATGAATCTGAACCAGACCGCACACGGCGGCCGAGAGTTCGGCTTTATCGGCGCGCGCATGGGCTTACAGCACAGCGTGGTGACTGGCCACTGGCAGGATAAGACCAGCCAGCAACGCATCGGACGCTGGATCAATGCGGCACTAGCGAAGCAGGCCAGCCAGCAGCTGAAAGTGGCGCGCTTTGGCGACAATATGCGCGAAGTGGCGGTGACCGAAGGCGATAAGGTGGCGGCGCAGATTCAGTTTGGTTATTCGGTCAACGGTTGGGGCGTCGGCGATCTCGTTGAGGTGGTGAACAGCGTCAGTGATGGCGATGTACATGCATTGATCGATGAATACGAGAGCCAGTATTTGTTCAGCGAGGCTGCCGCCGTGAATGGTGAGAAGCGTCAGAACGTGCTGGATGCGGCGCGCATTGAATTAGGTTTGAAGCGTTTCCTCGATGATGAGGGCTGCAAAGCCTTTACCACTAATTTCCAGACTCTACACGGCATGACGCAGTTACCAGGCTTGGCCGTTCAACGTTTGATGGGCCAGGGTTATGGTTTTGCCGGTGAAGGTGACTGGAAGACCGCTGCGCTGCTGCATATTTTGAAGGTGCAAGCCGGGAATCGTGCGGGCGGCACTTCATTTATGGAGGATTACACCTATCACTTTTCCCCGGGCAACGATTTGGTGCTGGGTTCACATATGCTGGAAGTGTGTCCATCGATTGCCAAAGAGGCGAAGCCGTTAATTGACGTGCAGTTCCTTGGCATTGGTGGCAAAGCGGATCCGGCGCGCATGATTTTCTCCACGCCAGCTGGTCGCGCGGTGAATGCCAGTGTGATTGATATGGGCGATCGTTTCCGTTTGCTGGTGAATGTGGTGGATGCGATTGAGCAGCCGAAACCGCTGCCTAAACTACCGGTCGCGCGTGCCTTGTGGCGTGCCCAGCCCTCACTGGCTACCGCCTCGGAGGCCTGGATCCTGGCCGGCGGTGCGCACCATACGGTGTTTAGTCAGGCACTGGATTTGGATGATATGTACCTGTACGGCGAGCTGAACGGCATCGAGGTGCTGGTGATCGATGAGAATACGCGTTTGCCGGCGTTTAAAGATGCATTGCGCTGGAATGAGGCGTATTACCGTTTAGCGCGCTGATCGTGTTATGACCTGTTGAAGCCGCGTTGAGTCGCGGCTTTTTTGTGGCTAAAACCTGCGATCCAGGCAGCATAAGTAGGCGTAGTGGTTAAAAGTGTGCGTTCTAGTCAACGAAGGTGAGTGCTGTGACTAAAAACGTGCGCTCCAGTCAACAAAGGTGGGCGTTGTGACTAAAAACGTGCGGTCCAGTCGACAAAGGTGGGCGTTGTGACTAAAAACGTGGCTGAGGACCGTTGAGGGCAAGAGGGAACGTGCTAGAGGATGTGCAGGTGGACGGTGT
>NZ_CAJCKS010000263.1:0-4870 GCF_903970985.1 Pantoea sp. ME81
TGACGACCCAGCAGGATGTGCTCACGGGTCTGTGGCATTGGGCCATCAGTCGCAGCAACAACCAGGATCGCGCCGTCCATCTGCGCAGCACCGGTGATCATGTTTTTCACATAGTCGGCGTGGCCAGGGCAGTCAACGTGCGCATAGTGGCGAGTCGGGGTTTCATATTCAACGTGAGAAGTGTTGATGGTGATACCACGTGCTTTCTCTTCTGGCGCCTTATCGATCTCATCGAATTTGCTTGCTTTACCGCCGTAGGTTTTAGCCAGAACGGTGGTGATTGCAGCAGTCAGGGTGGTTTTACCGTGGTCAACGTGACCGATGGTGCCCACGTTTACGTGCAGTTTGTTACGTTGAAATTGCTCTTTAGCCATCGCTAGTCCCTCTAAGACACGGATATATCGAAGATATCGTCATATCAACCAGGCAATGCCTGACTGTTTGGTTTACAGAGAGAGAATCAGGAGAGAGATAAAGGAAGTGGTGCTGATACCCAGAGTCGAACTGGGGACCTCACCCTTACCAAGGGTGCGCTCTACCAACTGAGCCATATCAGCACATCTGGAGCGGGCAGCGGGAATCGAACCCGCATCATCAGCTTGGAAGGCTGAGGTAATAGCCATTATACGATGCCCGCGTCCTGGAACTCGGCTACCTGTTCTTTCTGTAGCTTATGAATAATAAAAGAAGACCTTCTATTATTCGAGCCTGCCAGAGTTTCTGACCGACTTTGATTGCGAAAATCCGCAATCTGAATTCGAAGGTGAGAGAGATGAACTCACCCGCCAGATAAAGATTTTATCTGACGCTCAACCAAGTGGTTGAGATGGTGGTGGGAGAAGGATTCGAACCTTCGAAGTCTGTGACGGCAGATTTACAGTCTGCTCCCTTTGGCCGCTCGGGAATCCCACCTACTTGATGGTGCCGGCTACCGGAATCGAACTGGTGACCTACTGATTACAAGTCAGTTGCTCTACCAACTGAGCTAAGCCGGCATCAAGTGGAGCGCATTCTAGGAAGACCGCGCCCAGGATGCAACAAAAAAATTGCCAAAACTGTTCTATCGCTTACTATTTGTGCAAAACATCGCAAACCGCTCATCATTTGCAGTATTTTCGTCCAAATGCAGTGTGTTTTTACGCCACTGCACTAAGTGATTTACAGAGGCTTATCGTGGTTTGGTCGTCGCACGCCAGAAGCACAACGCCATTTTTCATTTAAAAGTGCGCAACTTTTTTTTATTGGATCGGGTTTGATTGAACATTTTTTCAACTAATACAATGCAAGACGGGATTGTTCGTTAACGGATGCCACTGTCGGCGTGTTAAAGAGGGAGGCATTATTGATTGTCTGAAGACGGCTCAACGTTGTCAGCGAGGGAAAATCTGAAAAGATTTTACGCGGCGCTGCAGCAAAATCGATTGTAATAAGCGACAAAGCAATAATAAAAATGCGGGCACGCTTACGAAAGCGTGCTCAGGTTTATCAATTTGCTTCTTTTTAAAGTGACACTGGTGTTACCCTCCAGCCCATTGTTCTCGTTACTTACCCCCTATGACGTGCAACTGAGCTCGACGCATCATTGTATGCCAGACGCTACAAGGTGTTGATGAGCCGGAATTTGCGGTCAGATGCATACTTATGAGTAAAAAAACGACACCACTCACTACACCCTATTTGCAGTTTGACCGTCAGCAATGGGCCGCCCTGCGCGACTCAGTGCCAATGACGCTCGCTGAAGGCGAAATTGAACGACTACGCGGTATCAATGAAGATCTCTCCTTAGAAGAGGTTGCTGAAATCTATTTACCGCTCTCACGTCTGCTTAACTTCTATATCAGTTCTAATCTGCGCCGTCAGGCCGTGCTGGAGCAGTTCCTTGGCACTAACGGGCAAAAGATTCCCTATATCATCAGTATTGCCGGCAGTGTTGCTGTAGGTAAAAGTACAACCGCGCGTGTGTTGCAGGCGCTGCTTAGTCGCTGGCCAGAACATCGTAAAGTCGAGTTGATTACAACTGACGGCTTTTTACACCCCAATGCAGTGTTGAAAGAACGGGGGCTAATGAAGAAGAAAGGCTTCCCGCAATCTTACGATATGCATCGTCTGGTGAATTTTGTATCCGATTTGAAATCAGGCGCTAGTCAGGTCACTGCGCCAGTTTATTCACACCTTATTTATGATGTGATCCCGGATGGCGATAAGGTGGTACAACAGCCTGATATTTTGATTTTGGAAGGCTTAAATGTGCTTCAAAGCGGGATGGATTATCCCCACGATCCGCATCATGTATTTGTTTCTGATTTTGTCGACTTCTCAATTTATGTCGATGCACCTGAAGCATTATTAGAACGTTGGTATGTTAATCGTTTCTTAAAATTCCGCGAAGGTGCCTTCAGCGATCCAGATTCTTATTTCCACCATTATTCTCAGCTCCCCAAAGATGAGGCGGAAAATATTGCTCGCGGGTTATGGAAAGAGATTAACTGGCTGAATCTCAATGAAAATATCCTTCCAACTCGAGAGCGTGCCAGCCTGATTATGACCAAATCTGCAGATCATGCCGTGCAAAGTGTTCGCTTGAGAAAATAATTTTTGATATTTAAACGCCCTTATTTCCGAGGGCGTTTGATTTTTTTAGGTCAATTCAGATTAATTACCAGGTCGCAGCGAAATCTCACCACCAACCCAGGATTTCACTTCACCTTCTTGCTCCAGTAATAAACCACCCTGCTTATCAATACCACGTGCAATGCCATGGACTTCTCTATCGCCAATCAGCAACTTAACCGGGCGATTGATAAAGTTGTCCAGAGCATCCCAGCGCTCTACAAACGGTGCCAATCCATCTCGCTCGAAAATCGGCAGTGCTTCACGCAGATGATTAATGATTTTTGCAGCCAGCTCATTGCGATTAATTTCTACACCGGCTTCCTGCAAATTAATCCATCCCTGATTAATTTCAGAGGCTCCTTCTGAGCGCATCACCAGATTGACGCCTGCGCCCATGACAATTTGCGCTGCATCGCCTGTTTTGCCGGTTAGTTCAACCAGAATCCCGGCCAATTTACGATCGTTCAGGTAAAGATCATTGGGCCATTTGACACGCACATCAGGTGCACCCAATGACTGAATCACCTCGGCCATCACGATACCAATCACCAGGCTGAGTCCCATTGCTGCAGCGGGACCTTGCTCAAGTCGCCAGTACATCGACAGATAGAGATTAGAACCAAAAGGAGAAAACCACTTTCTGCCACGGCGGCCACGGCCTGCTTGCTGATATTCTGCAATACAGGCATGACCAGAAGGCAACTGATCCATCCTATCCAGCAGATACTGGTTGGTAGAATCAATCACAGGGATGACATCTAAATCTGGTTGATGCAGATGCGAAAGAATATCGGCTTCATTCAGCAATTGAATGGGGGCAGGCAAGCTATATCCTTTTCCTGTTACGGTATAAACATCCAGACCCCAGCTCTTCAGGGTTTGAATATGCTTATTAATGGCTGCACGGCTCATACCCAATGCTTCACCCAACTGCTCGCCTGAATGGAATTCTCCATCAGCCAGCAGCGCGACCAATTTCAGCGGAACACTATTATCTTTCATGAAATGACCTCAACGGCGTTACGTTCGCCTTGAGCACCAATGAAGCGAACCTCTGGCTCGAGCCAAACATTGAATTTTTCACCCACGTGGTTTCGCACCTCGTGCGCTAAAGCAACGATATCCTTTGGCGTTGCCTGGTTTTCATTGATTAACACCAGTGCCTGGTGACGGTGTACCGCAGCGCCACCTACCTGATATCCCTTTAGATGACATTGATCGATCAACCAACCTGCCGCTAATTTCACGTCACCATTTGCCTGCGGATAATGCGGCATCCCCGGCCATGCTTTTAATAACTCATTAGCCAACTTGAGTGTGATAAGCGGATTTTTGAAAAAACTGCCTACATTTCCCGTTACGCGCGGGTCGGGCAATTTGCTCTGGCGCATTTGGCAGACGGCATTGAATACATCCCATGCGCATACAGTGGCCGGGTTCAGTTTCGCTAAATCGCCGTAATTCAGTACCGGCTTCCATTGCTTTGCCAAACGAAGTCCGACAGCAACTATAACGTGATTATCCTTCATCTCGTGCTTAAAGATACTGTCACGATAACCAAACTGACACGCTTCTCGATCCAGGCGACTGATTTTTTGTGTGGGTAGATGCAGAACATCGACGTAGTGGCAAATATCTTTAAATTCAACACCATAAGCGCCAATATTCTGGATAGGCGCTGAACCAGCCTTGCCGGGAATTAACGCAAGATTTTCCAGGCCGGTAATACCTTTCTTTAAAGTATGCTCAACCAGCTCGTGCCAGTTCTCACCTGCACCGATATGCAAATGCCATGATTCAGCCTCTTCCTCAAGTGAAATACCTTTGATGGCGTTAATAATCACGCCACCATCAAAGTCTTCCAGGAATAGCACATTGCTGCCCTCACCTAATACGATGAAAGGTTGATTCGCCTGTTGAGTTGCTTGCCATGCGTTCATGATGGCTTCGGATGTGTCTGCGATATACAGCGCTTGTGCACTGACTTCGAGACCCAGTGTGTTGAAAACTTTTAGAGAAGTGTGGGGGCTGGACATTTCACGGCCTTGACTGATTTATCTGGCCGTAGTTTACCCGATCAGTTAGTCACGGGTGGGATGTTTTCGTGGCTTTTAGCCCTGATTTCGCCAATTTGCAGACGTAAAAAAACCCTGAACTTTCGTTCAGGGTTTCTTCACTTGTTTGATGCCTGGCAGTTCCCTACTCTCGCATGGGGAGGCCCCACACTACCATCGGCGCTACGGCGTTTCACTTCTGA
>NZ_CAJCKS010000264.1:0-4850 GCF_903970985.1 Pantoea sp. ME81
CACCGACACTTACACCAGGCCGTACACTCTTTCCCTACACGACGCGCTTCAGATCTATCTGACAGCACCTGCTGAGCCGGGCGCGCCGTGTTCAGCAGATAGTCGGCGGCTTTTTCTGACTGGTTGTTGTCCATCCCCATTTTTCCTGCAACTGTCAGCGTATTAAGAGCGGTGCTGTCTGAGGACAGAATACTGTCTAACGCTGATTTTCCTTCAGGGGAAGCGTTATGCATCATGCTGGTAACAAGCTGATCGCGTTACTGAAGATACTTTTCATGTAAATTACTGATCTTTTGCCATTCTTTTTTCTCCTGCTCAGTGTCTTTGAGCAGGACGATATCTCTGACTGAAACTGCCATGTTATTAACAGCAGCACGCATGTTCAGGACAAGCGTAAGGCGCCTCATTTTGTAGTTTACAGTATCTTCCATGCCTTGCCGGGACTCACTGAGCGCGTGCAGAGACAGGCCGGTGCAGATTAAAAAACAGATAACCAAAAGGCCGTAGCCTGAGAAAAGGCGAACTGATATTTTCATTTTTTTTCAAAGTGGACGTGAGAACAACTCCTTTATCGGCCTGTAGCCAGATACTAATAGCTTTGATGAGTTACGAACTTTTACTGCCTCTTTCAGCACAGTTGCTTGTTTGCGAGGCCGTCTGATTACCGCCAGGGCTCGGCATATAATAAGGGAACGCTTAGCCACCCTTTATGACGGCGTTCATGAAACACAGCCGGCAGCCGAAGATATGATGTACAAATCCATTAATTGCGGAACATAACAAATGGCCAGAGCCCTGCCCCCGATCTACCTTCCGGTTTCTCCTCCCTGCCTGACAGAAAAGCTCCGCGAGATCGCTGACCTGCTGGAGCAACGCAGCCCCTTAATGTCAACGCCAAGATTACTGACCGTTTTTCGCCATTTTCATTGTCCGCTGTTGGTCATTAACGCTGTCCGCTTTCCACCATTTCATCATCACTGATTGGCGTTGCGCTTTTTGCCAGTACCTCGGCCTTGCGTTTCTCTTTCAACCGGTAGCTTTCTCCTTTTATGTTCAGCGTCGTTAAGTGGTGCAGCAGACGGTCCAGGATCGCCGTCGCCAGCACGTTATCTCCGAACATCTCGCCCCAGTCAGCGAACCCTTTGTTTGACGTCAGAACGATGCTAGCTTTTTCATACCTACGGTTCAGCAACCTGAAGAACAGACTGGCCTCCTCACGGTTCATTGGCAGATAACCTATCTCATCCAGGATAGTGTCCGCGCATAACTCAGCTGCTGCAGCTGTCGTTCCAGTCGGTTTTCCTGCTTCGCCTTTATCAGCGTGGCAACCAGCCTGTCCAGCGGCATGAGCAGCACCCGGTGGCCCGCATCCGCGGCTTTTACTCCCAGCGCGACCGCCAGATGCGTTTTCCCCACGCCCGGCGGGCCCAGCAGGATCACGTTTTCACTGCGCTCCACGAACGCCAGACCTGCAAGCTCACGGACGACCTTTCGGTCTATGCCCGGCTGGAAGCTGAAGTCGAACTGCTCCAGCGTTTTCACCCACGGCAAGCGCGCCTGCTTTAGCCGGGATTCCATTCCCCGCTGGTGCCGTACGCTCCATTCCTGCTGCAGCGCCATACACAGGAACTCCCGGTAGTTCAGTTCCTTCTTACTGCCTGCTCAAGCAGATTTTCAACATGATAGCTCAGGTGTTCCATTTTCAGCCGGTTCAGCAGTGTTTCCAGTTCGTACATCACAGCAGCTCCTCATACGCGCTCAGGGGCCGGTGCTCAACCTGACTGACCTGTTGCCACAGCGGAGCATGGTGCTCTGGCACTGTCTGCCAGCCCATTGAAGCCCCGCTGAGCCGGTGGGTCGCGGCCAGATTTTCGTTGCTGTAGATCCGTAGCTCGTTATCCAGCGAGATCCAGATCGAGACCGGATGGCCACACAGCGACTCGGGCACGCTGTAGCGGTTGCCGCCAACCTCGATGTAGCCATCCCATGACACATGCCGGATATTGAAGTAGCTGGTATCGAAGTCGGTTGCCGGCAGCGGCTGCAGATGCGTTTGTTCGACAACGAAGCGCTGCGCAGGCGTCTCCTGGAACTGGCGAAGATCGCGCCTGTTAGCTACATCTGCCATCCACTGTTCCAGGAGCTGATTGACGTGGGTAAAGCTGTCGAACCTCCGGTAGCGGACAAAGAAATTTTCCTTGAGGTATTTCACCATCCGCTCAACCTTACCTTTGGTACGGGCCCGGCGAGGGCGGCACGCCCACGGCAGGAAGCCATAGTGGTCGGCAAGCAGCAGGAAGCCGGCGTTGAACACCACGTTGCCGTTACTGTTTTTCAGCACGGCGGCTTTCTGGTTATCGACAAGCACGGTTTTCACGCTGCCGCCAAAATAACGGAAGGCGCGCACCAGCGACTCGTAGGTGTGTTCAGCGTCCTGTTTTGGCGCGGCAAAGACGTGGAAGCGGCGGGAGAAACCCAGCGTATTGACGGCGAAGTTCACCTTGCATCGCTGCCCGGCAACGTCGACTTCCACTTCTCCCCAGTCGTGCTGCAGCTGGTAACCGGGCTGAGTTTCGAAGCGCACAGTTTTCTTTGAGGGCCGCATTTTACGTTTAGGCTGGATGTAATAGCGCAGCATAGAGCGCCCGCCGGTATACCCCATCGTCCTAATTTCGGCGAGAATGACCTCGCTGTTCCAGACGTGTTCCGCCAGCCGCATGTCGATGTAATCCATGAACGGCTTGAGTTTTGCCATTTTATGGCGTGTTTTACGGGCCGGGGGCTCAGGGTATTTGAGATATCGCCTGACGGTTCTTTCGGAACATCCGACCTGTGTTGCGATATCGACAATGTAGGCACCCTGTTGGCGCATTTGCTTTATCATGAAAAAGTCCTCTCTGCTCAGCATGCTGGAATCCTTTTCGGTGTGGGAACCTTAAGGAAACCGCATGACGGGTAGAGCGGACAACCCGAATGGTGAATTAATGTCTTATATCACTGGCGCTGACACCTTAATCCGTGCAGCGGAGCGGCACTACACCTCCAGCAGCCACGGTGAGCCGGTAACTGTTATTCACATTGAGGTACGGGAGGAATCTGAGTGAGGTTTTTAAACAACGACAGCGAGGGTTAATTCTGCTGACTAACCGTTTATGGCAGCAGTCAAAGCAACCAGAGTATCGAACAAGTGCTTTTATCTGACCGGCTGCTTTGAGCTGTGAGTTCAACGGGTCGATGCAACGCTATCCTTGATCAAGGGGGGCGTTGCCATGAAACGAAGAACTCGCATTTATTACACGCCAGAACAAAAGGCGATTATCTGGGACAGATACAAGCAAGGTGATTCCCTGCATGATATCGCTAGAATGTTCGACAGATTTCACTCTTCTATTATGCCTACAATCCACCAGACAGGTGGCTACCGTCCTCCCGTGCGAAAGCGGCACCGGTTAGCACTTTCGCTTGATGAAAGAGAGGAGATATCCAGAGGACTCGTAGCAAAAAGAAGCATCAGGTACATCGCTGACAAATTATAAAGAGCCCCATCAACGACTAGCTGCGAGATCGAGAGGCACGGAGGTGCAAAACAATACCGGGCAGCAAAAGCGGATACTGCTGCGTGGAAAAGTGCTCTGAGACCAAAACCTTGTAAGCTTATTGAAAGCCCTACGTTGTGAAAATCATTGCAGAAAAGATGCATCAGGACTGGTCGCCGGAACAAATCGCCGGTTGGCTGAAACGCTGTTATCCAGATGATCAGGAAATGCATATGTCACATGAAACGATTTATAAAACACTTTTTATACGAACCCGGGGAGCATTAAAAAAAACTGCAGCAATGTCTCAGAAGCGGTAGAGCGGTGCGTAGGTCCCGAACGTCATTACTTAAAGGCATAGGATTAGGGAAAATCCCGAATGCGATACCTGTCAGCGAAAGGCCACCGCAAGCCGCAGACAGAGCCATATCTGGTTACTGGGAAGGTTATTTGATACAGGGCTCGAAAAACTCCTTTATCGTCACCCTCGTTGAACGCTATTCCCGCTTTGTTATGCTGGCCTAAAGCAGGGATAACAAACCATAACTGTTATATCTGCACTCATCAAACAAGCGCGGGAATTACCTGTTGAGCTTTATAAAACACTAAATGGGATCGAGGCGCTGAAATGACCAGCCACACTCGGTTTACTATAGCGATAGACATACAGATTTATTTCTGTAATCCTCAATCTCCCTGGAAACGTGGCTCAAATGAAAATACGAACAGGCTACTCAGACAATATTTTCCAAAAGGAACTGACTTATCGGTTCACAGTCAGCAAAGACTTAACTGTGTTGCCAGACAACTAAATGAAAGACCGAGAAAAACGCTAGACTATGAATCACCCGCAGAGCGGTTTAATAAGTGTGTTGCATCCATCGGTTGAACTCACACCAATAGGCAGACGCAGTGATGACATGACCTTTTAGTGTTATGATTAATCATCGTAATATTTTTAGATCTGTTGACAGCACTTATTAGTTAAGCAATTATTCAAAAAAAATCCTGTAGATACTAACTTCATGAGTGAAATTATCCAAATTTTGCAGCTTTTTCTGAATTGGCCTGCCGCTTCTATTATCGGTATGACCTGCCCCCAGGATTAGATACAACCTTCAGTTAGTAATGTCAGTTGGTTTTTCTTCATATTTCCCGTTTCGCCAGCCCGCTGCAAATTCAGCCGGCGTCAGGTAATTCAGTGATGAATGTGGTCGACACTCGTTATAATCCTGCCGCCAGTCATTAATGATTTCCCGGGCATGTAGAATATCGCTGAACCAGTGCTCATTCAGGCATTCATCCCGAAAGCGG
>NZ_CAJCKS010000265.1:0-4821 GCF_903970985.1 Pantoea sp. ME81
CAAGAAGATGACGGCATACGGGACTTCTGAATGTGACTGGAGTTCAGACGTGTCCTCTTCCGACCTGAAATTATCTGGTCAGGCAATGGTATTGCTCAACCCTGATCCCATACTGCAACAACGGATTCAGCAACAATGGCCGACGGCGCAAGCTGCCGGTCATTTTTTCGCGCTGCCGGGATTGAGTGGCAACAGTGTGCGGGTGAAAACCGAGCAGGGTGAGCTGCTGGCGCGTCGTGCGCCGCAGCAACCGCTCCCGTTTGTTGATCGCCAACGCGAATATCGGATATTACGCAAAATGCGTGCTGCGCAACTCGGGCCGACACCGCTGGATTGGTACCATCCCTGGCTTTTACAGAGCTGGTTGCCCGGTGATGTGTTGACGCCTGCGCAGTTCAATCAACAGCACGACGCGGTGCTTGCCTTACTGCATCGTTTACATCAGCAGCCGCTGATGGGCTATCGCCTGCGCCTGACGCCGCTATTGCAACATTACTGGCAGCTTTGTCAGCAACGCCACTGGCGCTGGCAGCACGTTCTACAGCGCTTACTCAACCAGGGTGAACCCCGGCCGTTGCGCCTCGTACCGATTCATATGGATGTTCACGCCGGCAATGTGATTGCCACGCCAGATGGATTGCGTCTCATCGACTGGGAATATGCTGCTGATGGCGATGTGGCGCTGGAACTCGCGGCATTGTGTGCGGTCGATGGAGAACACCAAAGCGACTGGACTGCCGGATACGCGCAGCGCAGCCAGCTTGATGAAGCGACATTGAAGCGGCATATGCGGCGCTGGCAGCCGTGGCTGCATCTGCTGATGGCGAGCTGGTATCAGCTGCGTGCTGAACAGAGCGGTGACCCTCATTTGCAACAGCTGGCGCAGGCCAGCTGGCAGGATCTCTAACTCAGGATTGTAACCATGACCATGAATACCCCCGGCCCATTAATGCTGGATGTTGAAAGCTACGAACTCGACGCCGAAGAGCGCGAGATTCTGAAGCATCCGCTGGTGGGCGGACTGATTCTGTTTGCCCGCAACTTTCACGATGTGGATCAGCTGGCGGAACTGGTACGCCAGATTCGCGCTGCTTCGCGTAATCGTTTAGTGGTCGCCGTGGATCAGGAAGGCGGACGGGTGCAGCGCTTCCGTGAAGGCTTTACCAAACTCCCCGCGATGCAATCTTTTGCCGCCTTGCACAATATCGCCACCGCGGGTGAAGTCGCCCAGCAGGCGGGCTGGCAGATGGCAGCGGAAATGATCGCGATGGATATCGACATCAGCTTTGCGCCAGTGCTGGATATTGGCCACATCAGCGCGGCGATTGGCGACCGTTCCTTCCATGAAGATCCCGCGATTGCATTGCAAATTGCTCGCCGTTTTATCAACGGCATGCACGAAGCCGGCATGAAAACCACTGGCAAGCATTTCCCCGGTCACGGTGCGGTGAGTGCTGATTCCCACAAAGAGACCCCGCGCGATCCGCGCGATGCCGCCACGCTGCGCCAGCATGACATGGCCATCTTCAAACAGTTAATTGACGAGCAGCTGCTGGATGCGGTGATGCCCGCGCACGTTATCTATACTGAGGTGGATCCATTACCCGCCAGCGGTTCGCCTTACTGGCTGCAAACGGTGTTGCGCAAAGAGTTGGGCTTCAACGGTGTCATTTTCTCCGACGATCTGTCAATGGAAGGAGCTGCGGTAATGGGCAGTTATGCTGAGCGCGCACAGCAGTCGCTCAATGCGGGCTGCGACATGATCCTGGTGTGCAATCAGCGTGCCGGAGCGGTGAGTGTGCTGGATAACTTGACGCCGATCCAGGCGGAGCGTGTCACGCAGTTATACCATCAGGGACGTTACACTCGAGAATCACTGCAATCCAGTGAACGCTGGAAGCAGAATCATCATCAGCTGAGCGCATTACAGGAGCGCTGGCTGGAGCATAAAGCGTCGGGCAGATAAGCGTTGCTGCCCGGATTTCATTCCACGCTGAGGATAATCATGATCATCTATCTGCACGGTTTTGATTCCAACAGTCCGGGCAACCACGAAAAAGTGCTGCAACTGCAGTTTATTGACCCGGACGTCAGACTCATCAGTTACAGCACGCAACACCCCAAACATGACATGCAGTTTCTGCTGAAAGAGTGCGATAAATTGCAGCAGCAGGGCGGTGACGCGTATCCCTTGATTTGCGGGGTGGGGCTGGGTGGTTACTGGGCCGAACGTATCGGTTTTCTCTGCGGTATGCGTCAGGTGATTTTCAATCCCAACCTATTCCCGTATGAGAACATGGAAGGCAAGATTGATCGTCCGGAAGAGTATCTGGATATCGCCACCAAGTGCGTCAGTGATTTTCGTGAAAAGAATCGCGATCGCTGCCTGACCATTTTGTCCCGCCATGACGAGGCGCTGGATAATCAGCGCACGGCCGCACAACTGCACCCTTTCTATGAAATCGTGTGGGATGAACAGGCCAGCCATAAATTCAAGAACATCTCGCCGCATTTACATCGCATTAAGGCCTTTAAATCCCTTGCCTGAGCCTCCGCGCGCCGTGTGATGCGGCGCACAAAACGTTTAACATTCTGATAATGCGCTTGAAAGATTGATGTACATCAATTTTCTTATGATATGTCGTTAGCGCCGTGATATTCTGCCCTCAGCTCGCGATTTAACGTCGCCAACCCTATGTTTATTAAGGTTTTTAGTAACCATTAATTAACTATTGGTTTACAACTTTGAGGGGGTCTTTGTTGACTACATCTATGGAAAAAATCGTCATTATTGGCGGTGGTGCGGGCGGCTTAGAGCTGGCAACGCAGCTCGGTCACAAGCTGGGCAGGAACAAGAAAGCCGAGATTATTCTCGTCGATCGCAACCACAGCCATCTGTGGAAGCCATTGTTGCATGAAGTGGCAACCGGTTCGATGGACGAAGGGATCGATGCCCTGAGCTATCTGGCGCACGCGCGTAATCACGGTTTTCAGTTCCAGCTGGGTTCGCTGACGCAAATCAACCGGGAAAACAAAACCATTGAGCTGGCGGAAATCCGCGATGCTAACGGTGAATTACTGGTACCGCAGCGCGAGATGGCTTATGACCGTCTGGTGATGGCGCTGGGCAGTACTTCCAATGACTTTGGCACTCCGGGTGTGAAAGATCACTGCATCTTCCTCGATAACCCGCATCAGGCTCGTCGTTTCCACAACGAGATGCTTAACCTGTTCCTGCGCTTCTCCGCCAGTGAAGGTAGCCTGGAAAAAGTGAACATTGCGATTGTCGGCGGCGGTGCCACCGGCGTTGAGCTGTCAGCAGAACTCTATAATGCCGTGAAGCAGCTACACAGCTATGGCTACAAAGGCCTTGATAGCTCTGCACTGAACGTGACGCTGGTGGAAGCCGGTGAGCGTATTCTGCCAGCATTGCCACCGCGCATTTCTGCTGCGGCACATCAGGAACTGACCAAGCTCGGCGTGCGCGTCCTGACGCAAACCATGGTGACCAGCGCGACAGAAGAGGGGCTCAATACCAAAGGCGGCGAATTTATTAATGCTGACCTGATGGTGTGGGCTGCCGGTATTAAAGCGCCGGACTTTATGAAAGAGATTGGCGGGCTGGAAACCAACCGCATCAATCAGTTGGTGGTGAAAGACACGCTGCAAACCACGCTGGATGATGACATCTACGCGATTGGTGACTGCGCCTCCTGCGCACTGCCGGGCGGCGGTTTTGTGCCACCGCGCGCGCAGTCTGCACACCAGATGGCGTCACGCGCGCTGGAAAATATTCTGGCGCAACGCAAAGGCAAACCGCTCAAAGCCTACGTCTATAAAGATCACGGTTCTCTGGTATCACTGTCGCGCTTCACCACCGTGGGTAGCCTGATGGGTAACCTGATGCGCGGCTCGATGATGGTCGAAGGGCGCATTGCGCGATTCGTCTACATTTCTCTATATCGCATGCACCAGATTGCGCTCCATGGATACTTCAAAACCGGCCTGATGATGCTGGTCGGTAGCCTGAACCGCGTGCTGCGTCCTCGCCTCAAGTTGCACTAATGTTTTCGGGCGGTCCTCTGCCGCCCGATGCCGCTCTGCCTGCCGTAACCCGCTGAAAAACGACAATTCAGTTTAAGGTTACGGCGGTATTTCAGCCTCTCTCAGAACTCTCCGAAAAACTGGCCCTGAAGGCTTTCCGCTGCGTTTCCTCCATTAATCTGATGTTGCAATTACGGACCATCTGTAAAACTTATATCCACAAACACGGCGCGGCGCGCACGCCGGTTATGCCTCGGCTACACAGGATTTCGTAGCGGCAGGAATGCGCGGTAACAACATTCAGGAGGACATTCCTGTGAATAAATCAATGTTAGCGGGTATCGGTATCGGCGTGGCAGCAGCGTTAGGGGTTGCCGCAGTCGCCAGCATGGATGTCTTTGATCGCGGCCCGCAGTATGCACAAGTTCTCTCGGCTACGCCGATCAAAGAGAGCATTAAACAACCGCGACAGGAGTGTCGCAACGTGACGTTAACGCATCGTCGTCCGGTACAGGATGAGAACCGCATCGCCGGTTCGGTACTGGGTGCAGTGGCGGGCGGCGTGCTCGGTCACCAGTTTGGTGGCGGTCGTGGGCGCGATGTCGCAACGGTAGCGGGCGGAGTCGGAGGAGCCCGAGGGGGGGAGGTGGAGACGTCTCTTGTGTGTATCTGGTGGAGTTCGGTACGATTATAAATAGAACGTTCTACATGCGAGGGCTCGTGTACGAAGCTGACTATGGTACAAAGAATCGACTGAGGGAGTGCAGGTACGCACTG
>NZ_CAJCKS010000266.1:0-4689 GCF_903970985.1 Pantoea sp. ME81
GTGGAAGATGTGATTCAGGATGTGCTGTTAACAGTGCATCGGGTGCGTCACACCTATGATCCTGCCTACCCGTTTTTACCCTGGCTGATGGCCATCATCTCCGCTCGCGCAGTCGATGCCCTGCGGCGACGCGGACGCCATCAGCAATGGGAAGTCCATGAAGAAACGCTAACTGAAGCTGCCATTGCGCCAGAGGCACCATCGCTGGATACACAACAGGAACTGGCCAGTTATTTGCGCCAGCTTCCCTCGCGTCAACGTGAGATTGTTGAACACGTCCATCTACGCGAAATGAGCCTGACTGAAGCGGCAGAACATAACAATTTAAGTGTGGCAGCGGTGAAATCGCTGTTGCATCGCGCGCTGAGTAATCTGCGTCGCTTTGGAGCACACCATGAATAATCATGACCTGTTAATCGAAAAACTTAGCCGCGACATGCAGCCCGTTCAACCGATGCGGCCGACTTATTGGCGTGTCTTGATGTGGCTGCTGCTGGCACTACCCTGTGGCATCGCCGCCAGTTTTCTGGTGCAGCGCACCCTCACCGACTGGTCACAACCTGGCGCGATGCGCGCGCTCATTCAGTTGGCGTTGGCGTTTGTTCTCGGCCTGTTTGCGATTCGTAATGCGTTCAACATGAGCATCCCTGGCCGACGCAGTGTCAGTTGGAAAGTGCTGTTGCCTCTGGGTTTATTGTGGTTGGGATTGAGTCTGAGCAGTATCCCGCACGCCGTAGTGGAGGCACATGATAATGACAGCACGCGCTGTTTTACCTTCCTGTTAGTGGTGAGCACACCGATGATGGTGCTGATGATTGCCAGTTTACGCAAGACACGTGCACTCCATCCGGTACGCAGCCTGGCGATGGCCGGACTGGGCATATCCTGCATGGCCGTCACCATGCTGGCGTTTTGCCATCCGGTGCATCTGCACGCCATGGATTTTGTCATGCATCTGGCCGCGATTGCGGTGATTATTGCTATGACAGTGCTGCTTGGTCGCCGCTGGGTTAAGTTGGGTTAAGGCAATACAAGGACACTCTCTAATAAGAGTTAATACAGAAATTAAACGGCAGCGCAGCGTATATAAACTAATGCGCTGCCAATCTCTCTAGTTTCCTAAAATAAAAACCCAATCCTTAGACCTCTTCCACTAATTTGTTCGCTTCCAGTTTTGTGAGGTCGTAAGCGGCCTGCGCTTGTTCCATCACAGGGCCGTACTCCATCGCCCAGCTCGCCAGGGCCATAAAGGGCTGCTGCAGTGTCTGCGCTAAAGGTGTGATGCTGTATTCCACGCTCACCGGCGAAGTTGGTAGCACTTTACGGTTCACAAGACCATTGCGCTCCAGACGTTTGAGCGCATCCGCCAGTGCCTTATGCGTAATCCCATCCAGTCTGCGGCGAATCTCATTGAACCTTGAGGGCTGTGTGCAAAGCACGGTGAGAATTAATATCGACCATTTATTGGTGATGTTTTCCAAAACAGGTCGGGTTTTACCAATACTGTTCATCCATCAAGATTAAAGAATAATCGTCGATGAAAAACATCGTATTTATCTACATGCCCAGTCCAACATTGTTCAGAGCACCGGGATTCGGAGTGAGTGGCGGATTGTTCTCCTGCTTTCGCGAAGATAAATATATCGGTGCAGTGCAGAAGGCGATTGATAAACGCCAATTAAACTGGCGCTTCACGCGCGACACCACCGAATCAAATATTGAAACGCTCATCGCCGAGGGAGCTGAGTTACTGGTTCTTGCCCCCGGCCTGCGTTTTATGTTTTATCGCAAAAATTTTGATAAGCAACGCATGGTGTTTCTCACCACCATGGAATTTATGAGTAACGACGTCCGGCCTGTAATGCGTAAAATTCAGGAACAGGAAGATCGGTGACACAAGGAAGCGTTTGCGTGATTGATTTTGAGGGTTTCAGTTTAAAAGCAACTGATTATGATAGTGTTTCACCCGCAGCAGCAAAGGTATCAACGCATTACGTTGATGGATTACGCTATCGGTTTTATCGAGACGAATTTCAACCCAATAATATTGTGATTGTCTATCACGGCGGCGGAGTCAGTATGGATGCCGGATACGGAATTCTTGCCCGTCAATTGGTTACCCTAAGTCATCTATCTGTCTGTTTAGTGGATATGCGTGGCCACGGCGATTCAGTCGGCGAAAAGGGCCATCTTTCTCATCCCACCAGGCTCTGGCAAGATGTTGATCGAATTATCACTGAATTGAAACAACATTATCCTCACGCCAAATATCAACTGCTTGGCCACTCAAGCGGCGCGGGTATGTTGATCAATTACTTTACTCGCTATAAGCCAGCACATCAGATAAACAAATTAATTTTATTGGCACCAGAATTAGGGCCTTTTGCGCGAGGTATTCATCGTGAGAAAAGCGATACGCCTTTTGCCCAAGTCAGGCAATGGCCATTTATATTGAATGCGTTCTCTCAAGGAAAGTTTTGCGGAAACTACCCAGCAGTGCAGCTGAATTTTCCTAAAAATATCGGCAATGTTGCCGGGCAGATGGTTGATCGTTACAGCGTCAATATGGCCAATGCTCTGACTCCTCGCTCGCCCGGCAAACAGTTAAATGCATTGCCCCTTCCCACATTGCTGTTAGCGGCAGAGTTCGATGAGCTATTCGACCCGCAAGCGATGGCGGCATTTGCTCGCAAGTATGGCAATTCACTGCTCAAATTCAAATTACTCAGCGATTGCTATCATCTTGATTGTCTGTTCCATTCATATAATTGGATTGGCGAATTTATTAAGGATGTGCATTAAGGGAGGGCTGCCCCCCCTTACTCCTACGCACTGTGGAGACTATTGCGGAATCACCTTCTCCGCTTTCAGCCGATCAAAAAGCGCAATAAACGAATCCAGCGTTGAACGATATCCGGTGAATCCCGCTTTGCGGCTTTTGCTCATGTCGGTGAACGCTTCCATCGGACGCCCAAGGTCCGCATCGGTGTGCCACCACGAAGCCAGTTTATTGATGTCCGCCTCACGCAGCTGTTCGCTCGCGGCAATTTCATGCCATGCATCGGCGGCCTGTTGCATGCGCCCTTCCAGAGGCATCATCTGTGCAGGATACGCGGCGGCTTCAACGTTAAAGTAAGCGGCCAGTCGTGGCCACAACCAGTTCCAGCGGAATACATCGCCGTTGACCGCGTTGAAGTCCTGATTCGCTGCTTCATCCGCCGTCGCTGCCCACAACAACTGCTCCGCCAGCAAACCGGCGTCGGTCACATCCGCAATACCGTTCCACTGTTCCGGCGAGCCAGGAAAGATAAATGGCCAGCCCTTCTCACGACACAGCGTGGCATACACCGCCAGCGTCTGCCCCATGTTCATGGCGTTGCCCACTGCATAACCGATGATGGTGTGCGGGCGATGCACGCTCCAGCGATAGCCATATTGCTCGGCACCGGCAAAGATTTCATCTTCCTGCGCATAGTAGAAGTTATCGACCGGCTGGCGTCCCTGTTCTTCACGGAACGGCGTCACCGGCACAGCTCCTTTGCCATACGCCTCAAATGGACCCAGATAGTGTTTCAGCCCGGTCACCAGCGCCACGTGCGCACCGTTCAGGCGCTCACCCAGCGCTTCAATCACATTACGCACCATGCCGCCGTTCACGCGAATGTTCTCTTTTTCGTTCTCCTGACGCGCCCAGACGCTAAAGAACACCGCATCAGGCTTCTCTAATGACAGGGCAGTGCTGACCGCATCAGCATCGGTCAGATCTGCGGTCAGACTGCGGCAACCTTCGGGGATCGCGCCGCGTCCGCGTGACAATCCGGTCACCAGCCATCCTTCACTTTGCAGTTTTTCCGCCAGCGCACGCCCAATCACGCCGCTAATGCCGACAATTAACGCCTGCTTTTGCATTTCAATTCTCCTCGGTTTCGGTAATCATTAGCCTAATAGAGAATTCAATTCCTATCTCTGGCTTTAATTCACATCATTCATAACCTGGATTCACGAATAGATGCACGATCAACGCCTGAAAGATATCGTTCCCTTTGTGGCCAGCGTCGAAAGCGGCAGTTTCGCGGCAGCGGCAGAACGTTTACACCTGACCGGTTCGGCCGTCAGTAAAAGCGTCACGCGACTTGAGACGCGACTCGGCTCACGCTTGCTGGAACGCACCACGCGCAGTCTGAAGCTCACCGATGCAGGCAACGCCTACTACCAAACCTGCCTGCGCATTCTGGAGGAGCTGGCCGAAGCAGAAGCGGTGCTGGCGGCGCAGCGCACCATTCCTTCGGGGCGATTGCGCGTGGCGGTGCCCAATACTTATGGCCGCCTTGGCGTCATGCCGCTGCTGATTCCGTTTTGTCAGCAACATCCCGAGCTGGAACTCAATCTCACCTTCTCGGATCGTTTTATCGATCTGTTTGATGAGGGGATCGATGTCGCGGTGCGCATTGGCGGATCGCCGGACGTACCGGCCTCGCTTGGCTGCCGTCAGATGGGTCGCGAGCGCATGGTGTTTTGCGCTGCACCCGATTATCTGGCGCGCCATGGACGTCCTCACAATGAAAGCGAGCTATTGCAACATCAGGCCATCATGTATGAACGCGTGGATGGCAGCAGCAAGCCCTGGCTGTTTACTACTGCCGATGGGCATCCGCACTGGCGCAATGTGCCACACCGGATGGCACTGGG
>NZ_CAJCKS010000267.1:0-4680 GCF_903970985.1 Pantoea sp. ME81
GGTCGAATATCGCCGTAACCAGAAGCAATTGCGTGAAACCCCCGCTTTGCCGATAGGCCTGACACAAAATAGTACGCAGGCGCACCAACTGATTCAACAAGCGCTGGATCAGGGGATTAACACCCTGGATACCCACGAAGTGCAGCCGGTGCTGCAAGCGTATGGTTTGTCGACGCTACCGACCTGGATTGCGAGTGACAGCCGTGAGGCCGCCACTATTGCCGATCAGATTGGTTATCCGGTGGCGCTTAAGCTGCGGTCGCCAGATATTCCACACAAATCAGAAGTTCAGGGCGTGATGCTGTATTTGCGCAGTTGTGAGGAGGTTGAGCAGGCCGCTGAAGCGATATTTGATCGCGTGCGCCACACCCATCCTCAAGCCCGAATTGATGGATTGCTGGTACAAAGCATGGCGAATCGTGCGGGTGCGCAGGAATTACGCGTGGTAGTGGAGCAAGATCCGCTGTTTGGTCCCATCATTATGCTGGGTGAAGGCGGTGTAGAGTGGCAGGCCGATAAACAGGCGGCTGTCGCACTCCCCCCATTGAACATGACGCTGGCGCGTTATCTGGTGATTCAGGCGATGAAGAGCGGCAAAGTGCGCAGTCGCAGTGCGTTGCGTCCACTGGATATTGCCGGGCTGAGCCAATTGCTGGTGCAGGTTTCAAACCTGGTCGTGGATTGCCCTGAGATCCAGCGGCTGGATATCCATCCGCTGCTGGCCTCCGCTAATGAATTCACCTTGCTGGATGTCACGCTGCAACTCGCGCCCTTTACCGGTGATAACGAAGCGCGTCTGGCGATTCGCCCTTACCCGCATCATCTTGAAGAACAGGTGCAGTTGAAAGATGGACAGTATTGCCTGTTTCGCCCAATTTTGCCCGAGGATGAACCACAGCTGCGCGCATTTATCGCTCAGGTGACGAAAGAGGATCTCTATTACCGTTATTTCAGCGAAATCAATGAGTTTACCCATGAAGACCTCGCCAATATGACCCAAATCGATTATGACCGGGAAATGGCGATTGTTGCAGTACGACAGCACGACGGGAATGATGAGATTATTGGTGTGACGCGTGCGATCTCGGATGCCGATAACATTGATGCGGAATTTTCGGTGCTGGTGCGTTCCGATCTGAAAGGACTCGGGATGGGCAGACGTTTGCTGGAAAAGATGATCCGCTATACCCGCGATCATGGTCTGCAACAATTGAACGGTATCACCATGCCACACAACACGGGCATGATTACGCTGGCACGAAAACTGAATTTTCGTGTGAATATTCAATTGGATGATGGCATTGTCAGCCTGAATTTACCGCTCGGTGAGGCGTGATGATATCCTGTACAGAAAGGTAAAAATCCTCCTTATCAGGCCGGTTGATGTTATTATTTACCGTTAGGATCATGATTTGATGGCAAAAGGCCATGCAATGAACAGAGAAGAAGTGCACTGTGATGTTGTCTAAATTTAAACGCAATAAACACCAACAACACCTCGCACAGCTGCCTAAACTGTCACAATCCGTGTCGGATGTGACCACGCTCTACTCGCCTGCCGAGTTTCGTGAAACCCTGCTGACGAAAATCGCGACGGCGGAAAAACGCATTTGCATCGCCGCGCTCTATCTCGAGAACGACGACGGCGGGCGTGGCATTATGCAGGCGCTTTATGCTGCGCGTCAGGCACGTCCGGAGCTGGATGTCAGCATTCTGGTGGATTGGCATCGTGCGCAGCGTGGTCGAATTGGCGCCGCTCGTGGACTGACCAACGCTGATTGGTATTGCGAGATGGCAGCACAGCATCCCGATATCGCTATTCCAGTGTATGGCATTCCCGTTAACACGCGTGAAGCACTTGGCGTACTGCATCTGAAAGGCTTCATTATTGATGACACCTTACTGTATAGCGGCGCCAGCCTGAATGATGTTTATCTGCATCAGCATGATAAATATCGCTATGATCGCTATCAGCTAATCCGCAATCCACAATTGGCGGACACCATGTACGCGTGGATTTGCGAAAATCTCAAGCAGTCCGATGCGGTTAATCGCCTTGACCAGACTGAGCGTCCATCCAGCCCTGAAATTAAAAACGAAACACGCCAGTTCCGCCAGGATTTGCGCAGTTTTAACTACCAGTTCGCGGGGAATACTGACAATGAGTCACTGGCGGTCACGCCACTGGTGGGCCTTGGCAAACGCAGTCTGCTCAATAAAACCATCTTCCATTTGATGCCGTGCGCCGAGCGTAAACTGACGCTGTGCACGCCTTACTTCAACCTGCCAGCGATCCTGGTGCGTAATCTGATCCACCTGCTGCGTCAGGGTAAAGAAGTGGAGATCATCGTGGGCGATAAAACCGCCAACGATTTCTACATCCCGCCTGATCAGCCGTTTAAAATCATCGGCGCACTGCCCTATCTGTATGAGATCAACCTGCGACGCTTTCTGAGCCGTTTGCAGTATTACGTCAATAACGGCCAATTGACGGTGCGTTTGTGGAAAGACGGCGAAAACAGTTATCACCTGAAAGGCATTTGGGTGGATGACGAGTGGATGATGATTACCGGTAATAACCTTAATCCGCGCGCCTGGCGACTGGATTTGGAAAATGCGGTGCTTATCCATGATCCGAAGAATGAGCTGGCAGAACAGCGCGAGAAAGAGCTGGCGTTGATTCGTGAACATACCACGACGGTTCAGCACTTCCGCGAATTAGAGAGTATTTCTGACTATCCGGCGAAAGTACGTAAGTTAATACGTCGTCTACGCCGTATCCGTATTGACCGTCTTATCAGTCGCTTACTCTAGCAGATGCGTGCGTTCATCCTCTGCGTCGTTTTACTTTGTAGTGGATGTGCGCATGTGGCACAAGATAACTGGACCGGTAAGGACAAAGCCGAACACTTCTTCTCTTCTGCCGTGCTAGCCGCTGCCGGCAGTGAAATCTCCCAACACCAGCATCACAGCCGTGGACAAAATTTACGTTTTGGCTTTTTGTTCTCGCTGAGTTTTGGCGTAGGAAAAGAGTTATATGACAGCCGCTCCTCGGGGAGCGGCTGGAGTTGGAAAGATCTCAGCTATGACGTTGCGGGAGCGGCCACTGGCGTTGCCTTGTGGAATTTAAGCCAATAATCACAGTGCAATGCCCTTCCCTTTGCGATGGAGCATCAGGGAAATAACGAAGGCCAACGCCCCCATAGCCGACACATACCAGAAGAAACTGGTTTCAATCCCCTCTTTCTTCAGCAGTAAAGCGACATACTCGGCCGAACCACCAAAGATCGCATTAGCCACCGCATAAGATAAGCCAACACCTAGCGCGCGCACTTCTGGCGGGAACATTTCTGCTTTCAGAATGCCACTGATGGCGGTATAGAAGCTGGTGATAATCAGCGCCAGCATGATCAGTGCAAATGCGGCCCAACCGCTCTGCACATTTTGCAGCATCATCAGGATCGGTACGGTACAGATCGCTGCACCCGCACCAAAGATCATCATCGAGGATCGACGGCCGATCTTATCTGAAAGCGCTCCAACGATCGGCTGAATCAACATGAAGACGAATAATGCAGCTGTCATCAATCCACTGGCGCTGCGTGCATCCATCCCTGCCGTGTTGACGAGATACTTTTGCATATAGGTGGTAAAGGTGTAGAAGCTCAGTGAACCGCCGGCAGTAAAACCCAATACCATCAGAAATGCGCGTGAGTGATTGCGCAGCAAACCCATAACGCTGCCCGCATCTTTATGTTCCCGATTCTTTTTCTCGGAGGTTTCATTCAGTGAGCGACGCAGCCACAGAGCGACCACAGCCAGCACGGCGCCAAGGAAGAAGGGGATACGCCAACCCCAACTGCGCAACTCTTCGTCGCTGAGGATCTGTTGCAGCACCACTACGGTAAGAACCGCTAACAGCTGCCCGCCGATCAGCGTCACATACTGGAATGATGCGTAAAATCCTTTACGGCCCTCTAAAGCGACTTCACTCATATAAGTGGCGCTGGTGCCATACTCTCCTCCCACTGACAACCCTTGAAACATACGCGCCAGCAGCAGGATCACCGGTGCCGCTACGCCAATTTCGCCGTACCCTGGCAGGCAGGCGATCACCAGGGATCCTAAACACATCATGCAGACAGAAATCAGCATTGAGTTTTTACGTCCATGGCGATCGGCGATATAGCCAAACAGCCAGCCACCAATCGGACGCATCAAAAATCCAGCAGCGAATACGCCTGCTGTTTGCAGTAACTGCGTAGTGGTATCGCCTGCCGGGAAGAATACATGCGCGAAATAGAGTGAGAAAAAGGAGTAAACGTAGAAATCAAACCATTCGACCAGATTGCCTGATGATGCGCCAACAATCGCCCAGATGCGCTGTTTGCTGTTTATCGTTGATTCAGATGGTGCCACTTTTTGTTGTAGTGAGTCGGTCATGTCTTACCTCATTTCCTTGCGATAAATTAATGCCAAAGGATTCAGTAAAGCACGTGTTGGGCGGTTTCGGGAATTGGATGACGTTGAAGGTGCTAATTTGTGATTAGTAAGGGATTTTGGGGTGAAATTAGGGCGATTGCATGCAATTTCAGCGTTATATAGACGTAAAAAAACCCTGAACTTTCGTTCAGGGTTTCTTCACTTGTTTGATGCCTGGCAGTTCCCTACTCTCGCATG
>NZ_CAJCKS010000268.1:0-4625 GCF_903970985.1 Pantoea sp. ME81
CTGAATGAATGGCAGTGCTACGAAAAGCCCTCCGCGCCGGGGTTGACCGGAACAGCCTCACCAAACGGGAAGCGGGCATGAACACACCCCGGACGGCTTTGCCGGACCGGGCCTTAGCGGCCACGTCTGTCTGTGGCCAGTGAACGCGCGGGCGCACGCCCGCTGCAGGGGTTGATTTGGCCGTTGCCATCAGACCCTAGCCGGACGGCCCGGAACGCTACGCGGTCCGGCGGAGCTTACCGGCCTGCCGGTTAGCGGAGTGGGGCTTGACGACCCGGCAAGGCCGGGGAGCCGAAGGGGGCCATTGCCATTAACATGCCGTTAAACTCACGGAGTGACAGACCGGACAGGATGGGTGACCTGCTGTATGACCTGAGCAAGAGAGGTAGCAGAGGGAAGACATAGAGACAATTCGCCGATGTGAGTATGCGCAGGCGGAGGGAGATGACCGGTGCGTCAGCACCGGCTTTCTCTGGCCCACAGGGCCGCCCGCTTTAGTCCCGGGCACCCAGCCGCACAGCAGCTGACTCCCGGCACCCTTTCACAGGGTATAAGCGATGCGTTTTCCGTCAGGCAGCTTCACATCGATACTCAGTTCACCACCGAGGGCTTTGACATAACGCTGTAGCGTAGAGAGCCGCGGGTCATTGTCAGGCTGCTCCATGCGATTAACCGCGGGCTGGCTGACCCCCATCGCCGCCGCCAGCGCCGTCTGTGACACGTTAAGCGCTTCCCGCAGCTGCACCAGGGCAATTTTTATGCTTTCAGCTTCAACGCGGGCGGCTACGCGAGCCTGCATTTCTGGGCTTTCTTTCGCCAGCAGTTCTTTATAACTTGCCATCTTATTTCTCCCGTTTTGCCAGATGCTGCCGGTACTCACTGTCAGCCTGCGCGATCATTTTTTTATAGAATCGCTTTTCATTCAGCCCCGTTTTATCACCCGCACACAACACAATCGCGTTCCGCTCAGGATCAAAGGCGAAAAATGCACGCACCGGATCGCCCGAATGCTGGATGCGCAATTCTTTCATGTTTGGAAACGCGGAGCCGTGAAGCGTATCCACGTAAGGACGACCGAGCCCGGGGCCAAACTTTTCAAGCAGTCCCATTGCCGCATAGACTGACTCTCTTAACGCATCGCTTTGTGACAAAAACCAGTGGTCAAAAGCGTCAGTTGTATTCACCTGCCACATAGCACACCTATAATGAATACGTTATAGCAGATTATAACGTAATCGTTATAGCCTGCCAACTCATCCGAATGTTCACAGCCCGCTCAACAATGCCCACAGAAATGTTGTTTTATGGGCACTGTTCCGGGCTCCCTTGTCAGGGATGGGCATAACCCACAATCAGCATGTTTTTCAGTTCACGGACGGCATCAGCCCAGAGGCGTGGCCCCCAGTCAGCGCAATAGCTGATGACAATCTCATGCACCAGCAACCAGGCTGCCACGACCGTTGCCGGAATACGCGGACGCGGTTCAGACCAGTCGGTCACGGCATTGCACACCCCTTCAGTAATAGCCTTCACACAGCCGTGGATCAGCTCCCAGCGCTCCTCCACCAGCATTTCCGTGCTGCCGTCACACAGGGAAATCAGAAACGTTATATCAACAGCAAGCGAGGCTGAGAGCCCGTTGGTGTTGAGCCTTTCAGACCATGTTTTGGGAGATTCTGGCGTGGCGGTTTTGACGTTGACGTTGTGTGTGTTCATGGCATTTCTCCTGTCTCTGTGAAAGTTCATGTTTCGGTCGATCCAGTCGCGGCGAAGGGCAAAGGAGCAATGACAGGCAGGCAGTATAAGGGCGCCTCTGGCGTGCATTTCACCCTTGTACTGAATGAATGGCAGTGCTACGAAAAGCCCTCCGCGCCGGGGTTGACCGGAACAGCCTCACCAAACGGAAAAGGACATGAACACACCCCGGACGGCTTTGCCGGACCGGGCATTAGCGGCCACGTCTGTATGTGGCCAGTGAACGCGCGGGCGAACGCCCGCAGCAGGGGTTGATCTGGCCGTTGCCATCAGACCCCAGCCGTCAGGCCCGAAACGCATCTTTTCGCGGTTCGGCGAAGCTTACCGGCCTGCCGGTTAGCGCAGTCGGGCTGACGACCCGGCTTGCCCGGGGAGCCGGAGGGGGCCATGTGTCGTGCGTTATGACTGACAATGGGACAGGGAGGTACAATCACAACCAAGGGAATGCACCAGCGATACTTCTTAAAACGGCGGTGAAGCGGTAATAAGGAAAAGAGAGCAGATATGAAAGAACAGGCTCCCGGGATAAGGAAGCTGCGGGAAGGGACTCGCCGTGCGTCAGCACCGCCTTTCTCTGGGCCCGAAGGCCCGCAGGTTTTGAACGGCGGCGGAACATCTGCTCAGCCATCAGCAACTGGCAGACACCCAAGGCCATACAGGCGAGCATAGTGGCTGAATCTTACGTCCTGCTTCGGGATAAGCCTGCTCTCCCTGTGTTCATCCTCTGAAAAAGCCACCCCCTCTCCTGTCCGGATCTGTTGTGCCGGGGACAAACTCCCGGACACACGGGCGGCATCACATAATGAACGTAATCAACGCAAAGGCATCTACTCCCGTTCTTCACTGATGAGCACAAAATACCGGTGTCGCTGATCCAGCATGTATTCACGCGCCTGTTCGCTTATCCACGGTCGCGCCGCTTCTGCGGTATACAGGTTGTATGAATGGCATTCCGCTGCAGTCATGACGTGACCGGTCCAGGTCACATAGCCTGCTTTGAGCGGATTCTTTAGCGCTTCCGCCAGTCGTTCATGTGTAGTCATTGCTGTCTCCTGTTGCCCCCGCAGCGTACCGCAGGGGATTACTGTTTACCCTTGCAGACGTGAATACTGCCAGTGGCAGAACGGGCTTTGTTCATCCGCTTCCGGCAGGTTTGTCCGTGCATATTTTTCCAGGCCATCGTGTTCTGACCAGAACAGTTCCAGGGCTTGCACAGTTAATACGCCGCTGACCTGATAGACGTTCGTGGTCTGAAACTCGCGGTTTTCAGGGTATGCCTCCTCGCCGAGGGGATTGGCTGAATGCACGATCCGCGTTTGATAGGTATCGGGTGCGGCTCCCGCTTTGGCGGCGAAAACCGTCACGGTGACCTGTAGCTGCTCCAGCGGCTTAATCAGCAGCAGATCGTTTGAGGACGCATACTGACCCGTGTCAAAAATCGCTTTGTCACGCGTAAACGTGGCGGCTGCCAGGTATTCAAGATGCATGGCAAAATCGGTGCGCAGCGCGGCGCTGTTGACGTTAAAATCGGGCCGGTTAATAACGAAAAGATGGCGGCGCAGGCTGCGACGAATGGCATCAAAATCGACACCGGAGCGTTGAGCGTCTTTAACGGGCATAGCTTGAGCTGTCATGGTGAATTCCTTAAGTAGTTGGTTTGCTCAATAAAGGGCGCATCCGCGCCCCTGCTGCGTTCAGTTCTGCTGCCAGCGATGGGCGATCATGCCCGGCATCAGGCGGTAACCCACGTCGTACTCCAGCACCGCGACGGGCCAGTTATCGCGCAGGTAAATCCGCAGCCCTTCCGGCTCGTCGGTGGGCTCATGAATGACGCTGCACATCCCCAGCTCCTCCCACGGCACGGCGCTGAATCCGGCAAAGGTTCCCGCTTCGCAGATGTACGCATACAGATCCGCAAACTGTGCCGCTGTCAGACCCTTTAACGGCTCGTGCCCTGTCCCGCTGGCGGACAGATTTACATCCTGTGTCAGCTGTGCGACGATTCGGTTATCAAACATGTCGTTACTCCTTCGTGATTGAAGTGACCGATTAGAGTTGCCGCTCGAACCGGTCGTTGAGAGAGCAGGCTTATGCCTGCTTTTTTAATGCGCGTTTTCCGCCGCCATCGCCAGCACGGCACCCAGCACCAGATCCGCGTGTTTTTTCCAGGCATAGTCCCGGCACTCGAAATAGCGTCCGCGAATGTGCGCAAAAATATGCGTCACCTTCCCGGAATACATCTCACTGCATTTGAACGTCTCGCCTGCGCGTGAGGACTGCCAGTCCAGCGGCGGCAGCACGGTCAGCTGATCCATCCAGCGCGCTTCGGTCACCTCCGCCCACGGCCTGAACAGACGCGTACAGAACAGGGCATCCGCGTCGGATTCGGTCATCAGCGCCATGTCGGCGTACTGCACCTGCAACTCCTCCAGTGTTTCAAAACTGAACACGGACACGGTGCTACCGTCGTTTAACGTGATCGCCTCACTGAAAATCCTGCCGGTATCGATGCGCACGAACACCCGCGCCTCAGCCTGTGTGCTCCTGCCCTTAACCCATGTTTTGGAAGATTCTGAAGCGGCGACGTTGATGTTCTGTGTGTGCATGCTGGTGCTCCTGTCTGGTGGTTAATTCATGTTTCGGTGAGTTCCTCGCGGCAAAGGGCTGAGAAGCGCGGGCAGGCGGCTGTGACCAGGGCGCCTCCGGCGTGCATTTCACCCTGGTGACTGGCGAATGACTGTGCTTGGATTCGCCCGCCGCGTGGACCGACCGCAACATGACCACCGCATCAGAGATGAGCAGGCACACACCCGACCGCAAGGCGGGCGGCCTTAGTGGCCACGGCTTTTTGTGGCCAGTGAACGCGCGGG
>NZ_CAJCKS010000269.1:0-4621 GCF_903970985.1 Pantoea sp. ME81
TTATCCCGGTGTGCAATGGGATGTGCGTGACGGGCCATGGCGCGTGCTGACCATCCTTGATCTGCCACTCTCGCTGGTGATGGATACGCTGTTGCTGCCCGTCGATGCCAGCCACGGCCCTTACGAGTAACGCTTACGCCCATTTATCCGATGGGCTATCGTCATCTTCCCATTCCTCTGCCGCAGCTTCACCCTCTTCGAGATCGCGTGGTGGCTCCAGCTGGAATTCCCCTTCATCCCACTCGTGCAGGGTGTTTTCCGACAGCCACTCCTGACGCAGTTCCACCTCGTCGAAATCGCCGTCAAATATCGCCTGGGCTGCTTCGCCGCTGCAGATCGGCAGGCATTCACCTTGCTCATCTTCACCGTCAAAGAACTCTGCCTGCCACATGATGTCACCATCCTGCATCACGTACTTTTGTAGCGAGAACTGGCTCACGCTGGCATCGTCTTCGTGCACATCCGTCTGGCTGGCGAGAAACTCCTCGCGTGCGGCGTCGATAGCTTCTTCAAGCGTGCTGTACAAGCTCATAATGAACTCCATGTCTGTTGAAAGGGATTTCACAGAAGAATAGACGAAAAATGGAATTGTGCAGGGCAGGCATAGAATAACGGCGGGCGGATGAATGCAATTCAACCGCCCAAACCGTTTAGATCATCTTTTGCGGGAAATGCAGTACAGGACGTACTGACTCGCGAATAATAGGAGCAGAGTAACGAATGCAGCATTTAATACAGGGTTTCACCTTTTTAAAATTAATACGAGCGGTTGATAAAGCCTGATTTAAATTATAGAGCGTACCGATAAAAACCATATCCTCCTTAACGGGTAGACGTTTACACTCTTTCCGATGCAAGAGGTGGTAGCCCTCTTGATCAGTACTGATTGTCACGTAGTAATAGATGCCTTTATTCATATTATAGGTTCCTGCGATATATTTGCTGTGTGTAATCTTTTTATATTTTTAGAAGGGCAGTTATTTAGCTAACTGTCACGGTTGAAATTAACTGGAATCGATTTCGCTAACAAATTCCAGAAAGGAATAAGCATAGCTCTTCTTTTGTAGAAACAGAATATAAAGGGGGTGGACTAAGACAATACCTTGTTATGTAAGTTAATTTTACTGGATTGATAAGCGGAACAAAAGCATTCAGCAATATTAAATAGGAATAGGCCTGGAATGCGTGAAAATTAGATCCGTGACCACCTGTATCAATTGATGAAGCATTTTGATGCTGCTGGATGAGAATTCAAAGAGATGCGCATTTTAGTGTTTACATTTCGTTAACAAAGATTAATATTCTGCATTTCTACAGGTTATTCTGCTCCATGGATTAAGTTAAAGCTGGACCGAACAATGTCATCAGCCTGAATTCAGACTGGTCCGGTTTGACTAAAATTGACAGACTATCGTCGTGAAATAACGCAAATTTCTTCAGGAAAGCGTGGAGCACAGACTGTGCTCCACATCACATTAATACAGCGATGGTTGACCTTCAGGGCGGGTTTTAAAACGGCGGTGCAACCACATGTACTGCTCTGGTGCCAACAGAACGGTTTCTTCAACCACTTTATTCATCACGATAGCGGTATCGAGTTCATTCTCGAGCGAGAACTTATGGCGAATGTCAGGCATCATTTTAAGCTCATAACCGCGTCCGTTGGGCAGGCGGCGGGCGAGAAACGGGATCACGCTGGGATTGCCCAATCGAATCAACATATGCGTGCCCGTGGTGGTTGCCGCATCCTGCACGGCAAAGAACGGGGCAAACACGCTACTGCGCGGGCCATAATCATGATCAGGCGCGTACCAGATGATGTCGTTGTTCTTCATGGCGCGAATCATGCCTTTGAGATCTTTGCGATCCAGCATGCTCTTATTTGAGCGCATGCGTCCCCAGGTTTGCAGCCAGTCGATGAGCTTATTGTCATTCGGCCGGTAAACGCCAATGCCTGGGTTGTGCATGCCAAACACGCGAGCACCCAGCTCCAGCGTCAGGAAATGCAGGCCAATCAATAAAATGCCGCGTTTTTCCGCAAGCGCATGGCTGACATGTTCGAGCCCCGAAGTGGCCACCCATTTTTGAATACGCCAGTCAGGCCAGAACCACGCCATACCGGTTTCAATCAGCCCCATGCCAACCGATTCAAAGTTGTGCTTCACCATGGCTTCACGTTCGCTGGTAGGCATATCCGGAAAACAGAGTTCCAGGTTACGTTGCGCGACTTCCACACGACGTTTTAAGAAGCGCATGGCAATGCGGCCCAGGCCACAGCCAATCGTATGCAGCACCGGGTAAGGAAGTAACACCAGCAGATAAAGAAAGCCGATACCTATCCAGGTCAGCCAGTAACGCGGGTGAAGAAGTTCACGGGAAAATTGGGGAAGTTGAGTCATGGAAATGTCAGTATCCTGCGTCTTGTGCCAGAGAGTCCGGTTTCTGTTATTTGTCGTGATTATGCCATTTTTTCGTGCTGACTGAAATCAAGCATAGCCTGCAGGCGGGTGTAAGGCAGTCAGATTGCGCATTAATCTACAACTGCGGCGGAGAATTGCGTCGGTAATCACGCCATTCAGGATTATCTGACCAGGGGCTTTGCATCGAGCGGAATTCAGGTATCATGTGCGCGCTAAATTTCTCTGATTGCTAACAGGATCGAACACCATGCCAGTGTTACATAACCTTGTTTCCAATAAAGAGCTGAAAGAACGTATGCTGGCTGAAAACGAGCCGCGTACCACAGTCTCTTTTTACAAGTACTTCCAGATTGCCGACCCGAAAGTCTTCCGTGATGCCCTCTACATTGCGCTAACAAAGCTCAAGGTCTTTGGACGCGTCTACGTGGCAAAAGAGGGGATCAACGCGCAAATCAGCGTTCCTGCCAGCCAGTACGAAGCCATGAAAACTGCACTGTATGCGTTTGACCCGGCGTTAAATAACCTGCGAATGAACATTGCGCTGGACGATGATGGCAAATCTTTCTGGGTACTGCGCCTGAAAGTTCGTGAGCGCATTGTGGCCGATGGCATTGAAGATGAAAGCTTTGATGCCAGCGATGTCGGTGCCTATTTAAAAGCCGCAGAGGTCAATGCGATGCTGGATGATCCCGATGCGGTGTTTGTCGACATGCGTAATCACTACGAATTCGAAGTGGGCCATTTTGATCAGGCGATGGAAGTTCCCGCCGACACCTTCCGCGATCAGCTGCCGATGGCCGTGGATATGCTGCAGGAGCATAAAGACAAAAAGATTGTCATGTACTGCACCGGCGGGATCCGCTGCGAAAAAGCCAGTGCGTGGATGAAACACAAAGGCTTCAACGATGTTTACCACATTGAAGGCGGCATCATTGAATATACCCGCCGTGCGCGTGAGCAGGGTTTACCTGTCCGTTTCAAAGGTAAAAACTTTGTGTTTGATGAACGTATGGGCGAACGTATTTCTGACGATATTCTCTCCAGTTGCCACCAGTGCGGCGTGCCGTGCGACAGTCACACCAACTGCGTCAATGACGGATGCCATCTGCTGTTCATTCAGTGCCCGAGCTGTGCGGAGAAATACCACAACTGCTGCAGCCCGCTGTGCATGGAAGAGGCGACATTAACACCGGAAGAGCAGCGTTCACGCCGCGCAGGCCGTGAAAACGGTAATAAAGTGTTCAACAAGTCGCGTGGTTTACTCAATATGACGATGGCGATCCCCGCGCCAGAGAAGAAGTAAACGACATCCAGCCTGAAGTCACATGGTCTCAGGCTGGCTCTGCCTTACTGCCGCACACCTTCCACAGAAATAATCAGCTCTGCTTTCTGCGATGCCGGTCCAAGATCTTTAGTGATATTGAATTCCTTCAACACAATTTCACCGTGAGCTTCAAAGCCGGCACGATAGCCACCCCAGGGATCTTTACCTTCGCCCAGCAGGCGTGCATCCAGGGTGATCGGTTTTGTCACGCCATTGAGCGTCAGATCACCTGTGATCTTATAATCGTTACCCTCTTTTTTGACTGCCGTTGAGGCGAAAGTCGCTTGCGGGAATTTGGCAGTGTTAAGAAAATCGGCACTGCGAATATGCTTGTCGCGTTCGGCATGGTTAGTGTCGAGGCTGGCGGTGTTCAGCGTGACGCTAACCTTATCGCTCGCAGGGTTAGCTTCGTCAAAGCTGAAAGTCCCGTCAAAATCCTTAAACGTGCCGTATAACCAGCTATAACCTAGGTGCTGAATACGGAACTGTACGAAGGCGTGCTGGCCTTCTTTATCAAATTTATAGTCTGCTGCGCTGGCCAGCAAACTGGTGCCTAACAGACTGGCGGCACTCAGTGTCAGTAGCGTCTTCTTGAGCATTTTACTTCTCCTTTTCAGAGGTTAACGGGATGCGGTAACCCAGCATCCTTTTCAATGTGACGTCTCGATCAATAAAATGGTGTTTTAATGCCGCCAGCCCATGCAGCGCAGAAAACAGCACTAATCCCCAGGCCAGCCACAAATGCAGATCGCCAGCCAAATCAGCCTGTTCACCTGCTCCACTCACCAGGGCGGGCACTTCGAACCATCCAAACACAGAGATAGCTTTGCCATCGGCGGTGGAGATCAGGTAGCCGCTTACCAGTAGCAGCAACAAC
>NZ_CAJCKS010000270.1:0-4609 GCF_903970985.1 Pantoea sp. ME81
CACCGCACCCGCCCTTAGCCCTTAGCCCTTAGCCCTTAGCCCTTAGCCCTTAGCCCTTAGCCCTTAACAGTTTGCACAAATAAAAAAGGCCACCATTAATAAAATGGCAGCCTTTGCAGTGATGTGTTGCTGTGTGTCAGTCTTATTTTTTACGTGCGTACTTCAGTGAATCCAGGGCTACAGCGAAGATGATAATGCCGCCCTTGATAATATACTGCCAGTAAGGGTTCACGCCGATGTAGGTCAAACCGTAGTTGATAACGGTGAAGATGATCACACCGGTCACCACGCCCGCAACTGTACCCACACCACCCGCAAATGACACGCCGCCGACCACACAGGCCGCAATCGCATCCAGCTCATACATAAAGCCGAGGTTGTTGGTGGCACTGCCGATGCGGCCCGCTTCCAGCATCCCGCCGAAGGCGTAAAACACACCTGACAGCGCATACACCAGAATCAGGTTCAGCGGCACGTTAACGCCTGAAACACGAGCGGCTTCCGGGTTACCGCCGATGGCAAAGATGTTCTTACCGAAGCGCGTCTTGTTCCACAGAATCCACACGAAGATAATCGCAATGATGGCGTAGAAAGTGATGAACGAGAGCTTGAAATCTCCGAAGCGGAAGAAACCTTGAGCAAAGGTAGAGAACCCTGCGTCAAAACCCGCCACCGGTGATGCGCCAACAAAGTCGTAATACAGCGAGTTAATGCCGTAAACGATAATCATGGTGCCCAACGTGGTGATAAATGGCGTCACTTTCAGATAAGCGATGATCACGCCATTCACCAGGCCAATCACACCACCGATAATGCACACGGTCAGAATCACCAGTGGAATTGGCACGGTATCGAGGTGTGGGAACACCTTATTGGCGTTATCCATGGATTGCAGCAAGGTCGCCGCAACCACCGCGGCCAGGCCGACCTGGCGCCCGGCTGACAGGTCAGTACCCTGCGTCACGATCAATCCGGCCACGCCCAGTGCAATAATAATACGCACTGAAGACTGGGTCAGAATGTTACTCAGGTTCATCAAACTTAAAAACGTCGGATCCTGGAAAATAATAATTGCCAGCAGTACCAACAGGACAACGTAAATGCCGCCCTCTTTTAACCAGGTTAGCGCATTCTTTTTAGTAGTCGCTTTCATGTTAAAGCCCTTGCTTCATTAAAGGTGTAATGACGCTAAACGCAGGATTTCATTCTGCGAGGTCGTTTTGGTCTCGACAATGCCCGCTACCAGGCCATTACTCATCACTAAAATACGATCGGTAATTCCCAGCAATTCTGGCATTTCAGAAGAGATAATAATGATGCCCTTCTCTTTCTTCGCCAACTCAGAAATTAACTGATAAATTTCGAACTTAGCACCAACGTCAATACCGCGCGTCGGTTCATCCAGCATCAGAATTTCCGGCTGGGTTAATAACCAGCGACCGATAATAACCTTCTGCTGGTTACCACCGGAAAGCGAACCAATTTGCGTATGATGACCTGGCGTTTTCACGCGCATTGAATCAATCACCCACTGGGTATCACTCTTCATGCGCTTATTATCAAGCAAGCCCATGCTGGATTTGTATTTTTTAATATTGGAAATAAGCGAGTTAAAACCAATATCCAGATAAGCATAAATCCCGGTTGAACGACGCTCTTCCGTCACCAGCGCAAAACCGTGGTTAATCGCTTCATTGGCACTGTGGTTATTAATCGCTTTACCGTGCAGCTTTATGGTGCCGCCTGACTTTTCGCGAATACCAAACAGCGTCTCGACGATGTCAGTACGTTTAGCGCCCACCAATCCGGCAATGCCTAAAATCTCACCTTTGCGCAGGTCGAAGGAAATATCGCGAATCGACGGCTGACGCAGCGAGGTTAAATGGCGCACCTCAAGAATGGTTTCGCCCGGCACGTTGGTCTTATCCGGGAAACGCTGGTTCAGTGAACGACCGACCATCATGGCGATGATCTTATCCATATCCAGCCCTTCCAGCGGCTGAGTAGCAATCCACTGTCCATCGCGAAGAATTGTGATTTCATCACACAGCTGGAAGATCTCTTCCATCTTGTGTGAGATATACACGATGCCGCAGCCACGATCTTTCAGCTTACGGATAATCGTGAACAAGTGATTCACTTCTTTTTCGGTCAGCGACGATGTTGGCTCATCCATGATGACGATTTTCGCGTCATAGGAAAATGCCTTGGCAATTTCAATCATCTGCATTTGCGAAACAGACAGATTAGCCACTTTATCGCGTGGATCGATATCAATATCTAATTCGTCAAAGATCGCTTTGGTATCGCGATACATTTTATCCTGATCAACAAACACGCCTTTACGTGGATAGCGGCCAAGCCACATGTTATCCATCACGTTGCGTTGTAAAACCAGGTTTAATTCCTGATGCACCATTGAAACGCCATTTTCCAGCGCTTCTTTGGAACTTTTATAATCAATTTCTTCACCCTGAAACAGGATGCTCCCCGTATCCTTTTTATAAATACCAAACAGGCATTTTAATAATGTGGATTTTCCGGCGCCGTTTTCGCCCATTAAGGCATGGACGGAGTGCGGCCGCACTTTCAAATTCACATTATCTAAGGCTTTCACCCCTGGAAATGATTTCGAGACATTCGTCATCTCCAGCAGATATTCACGCTGTGCGGTCGGATTCTCACTGGCCATAATTTACCTGGCTAAATAAAACGTGGGTCAGATGCAATAAGGCGCGGCGTGCTGCCGCGCCCGGTACGTATTACTTCACAAACTGAGACAGGTTTTCTTTATCTACTGGTACGTAAGGAACACGTACGATTTTGTTTTCCATCTTGAAGTTAGTACCGGCGGTTGGCTCTTTGCCATCGGCCAGGTTCTTCGCGATATCAATGGTGGCTTTCGCCTGGTTTTCCGCATCGTTCAGCACGGTACCGGCCATCGCACCGGATTTCACCAGTGCCAGCGCTTCTGGCAGCGCATCCACACCAAACACAGGAATGCTGGTTTTGTTGTGCGCTTTCAGGGCTTCTACTGCGCCCATTGCCATCGCATCGTTGTTCGCGATGATCACTTCAATTTTGTTGCCGTTCGGGCCAGACAGCCAGGCGTCAACTTTGTCTTTTGCCTGTGCGGTGTCCCACATCGCGGTATCCATCGCCAGCTGCTGAGTTTTCATGCCATCGGTGTTCAGGGTTTCGATCACGTATTTGGTACGTGCTTCAGCATCCGGGTGGCCCGGCTCACCTTTCAGCAGAGCAAACTGAATCTGACCATCTTTATTCAGATCCCAGGCTGGGGTGGCTTTCCAGTGCTTCTCAATCAGTTTGGCCTGGATGATGCCTGACTCTTTAGAGTCGGTACCCACGTAGTAGGCTTTCGGGTAGCTGGCCAGCACTTTGGCATTCGGCTCTTTGTTGAAGAACACCACTGGCACATCATTCGCTTTCGCTTTGTCGATCACCACTGCCGCAGCAGCAGGGTCAACCAGGTTGATTGCCAGCGCTTTCACGCCTTTGGCCATCAGTACGTCAATCTGGTCGTTCTGGGTGGACTGGCTGTTCTGCGAGTCATTCATCAGCAGTTGGATGCCGCCCAGTTTTTTGGCTTCGCTGTCGATATCCTTGCGAACCATAGACATAAAGTTGTCGTCGTATTTATAAATTGTCACGCCAATGCGGGTATCGGCGGCGTGCGCAGTTGCACCAAACATCATGCTGGCAACCAGTGCTGTGAGCGTGAAAACCTTCTTATTCATGGTATCTCCGGTTTTTTATGTAGGGCATATCATCGCGCTGTGCTGCCTGCGGGCAACCAGCGCAGTCGGTTCAAACTCATTTATGGGGCGGACGCGTAACGCAAAGCCGGGCCACCATCGCTATCCTGACTTCCCTGTACGTAAACGCTTCCTGAAGAGTGTTGTGAACTATTTCAATCGGCTACTGAAACCTGACCGGAGAAGGAGAACCCGGCGTTACATGATGTTTCAGTCCGGTAAGACGCTGCCATCATAGTGAGCGCCATGTTAATTAACTGTGAATGTAATCACAGATTGGAAACGGTTACACAGCGCTATCGCCCGAATTAGTGACCGACTCCACAATTTGCCGCTGAGCGACCGAATGGCGGCGTACCAGAGTCGGCATAAAGCAGTGTGTGGCGTCGGGATCGAGTTCGCCCGCTGCGCCTTTCAAGGCCAACTCCGTGGCTAATTTAGCCATAGAAACAATAGGATAACGTACAGTCGTTAATTGCGGATCGGTGTAACGCGAGATGGGAATATCATCAAAGCCGATGACGGAGAAGTGCTGTGGCACCTGAATGCCATTATCTTTCAATGCGGTCAGCGCACCGGCGGCCATACCGTCACAGTAGGAGAATATGGCGGTTAAATGCAGGTTACGGCCCAATAACTCCACCATCGCCGCTTCCCCGCCCTGCAACTCCGGTTTTCCCTAGATCTCAAAAGACCAACTCTGAACTCCAGTTACACCTTAAAAAATCGCATGCCTCCTTCCGTCTTAAAAAAAAAAAATATATTTATCCTTATCCATATATACATTCAACTTTTATTAACTTACTAAATTTCTTGCTTTATATCTCTACTAT
>NZ_CAJCKS010000271.1:0-4549 GCF_903970985.1 Pantoea sp. ME81
CCAGGGACACACACATCATCAGGCAGAACACTGGCATGTTGATGCCCGGAATCGAGGCGGCAATGGTTAGCATCGCTGGTAACAGTGCCGTGGTGTGCGCAGTGGTACTGGCGAACAGGTAGTGCAGTAAGTAGAAGGCCACCAGCAACACCACTGCTGAAACTTGTGGGTCATAACCTTGCAGCAGCTGCGCACCTTCTTTACCCAGCCAGGCGATAAAGCCCACACGCGCCAGACCATCTGCCAGGGCTACCAATGTGGCGAACCAGGCAAAGGTATTCCATGCCGCTTTGTTGCTGGTGATATCGTTCCAGTTGAGTACACCGGTCCACAGCATCAGCACGATAACCAGCAGGGCGGCCATTGCTGGCTCAATCCATGCGGCAGCGAAGATCCACATCATCAGTGCTGAGACCACAAACACCAGCAGCAGGATTTCGTTGCGTGACAGCTTGCCGAGCTTCGCCAGTTCAGCGGTCGCCCAACGTGGCACTTCGTCATTAACCTTCACTTCCGGCGGATAGAGCCAGTAAGCCAGCAGCGGCATGGTGAGAATCAACAGCACACCGAGCGGCAGGAAGGCGAGGAACCACATGCCCCAGGAGATTTCGAAGCCCACCACGCTTTTTACCAGCGCCAGCGCCAGCAGGTTCGGTGCCAGTGCAGAGAGGAACATTGAACTGGTGATACAGGCGGCGGTGATAGCCACCCACATCAGGTAAGAACCAATCTTACGTGCGCTCGGGTCATTTGGTTTTGAACCGTACAGCGGCGGCAGGTTGGCAATGATCGGGTAGATGGTACCGCCACTGCGCGCGGTGTTAGAAGGCGTAAACGGTGCCAGTAACAGGTCAGCGAAGGTGATGGCGTAACCGAGCGTCAGGCTGCGACGGCCGAGATACTTCACCAGAATCAGCGCCAGGCGGCGTCCGAACTGGGTTTTATCGTAGCCGGCGGCAAACATAAAGGCACCGAAGATCAGCCAGACGGTGGAGTTGCCGAAGCCACTCACTGCCCATTTGAACGACTGTGCGGCGGTTTTGAACTTGGGATCCGCCAGTTCGGCCGGGCTGAACAGCACCCACTGGCTGAACAGCGCTATCACCACCACGCCAGTCAGGCCGATAACGGCACCGGGCAGCGGCTCAAATATCAGCCCGACAATCACGCCAACGAAGATAGCAAAGAAGTGCCATGCGTAAGGTTCCAGCCCGGCAGGGGTCGGGACCAGCAGCAACAGCACCGCCACAATGATCGGCAGGCACAACATAATCAGGCGATTCTTTTTCCCCGGCGCCGCAGGAGGCACTACGGGGGAGGCACTCTGGGTTGTTTGTGTGTTCATAGTTTTGTCTGCAAGTTAGGAAGAATGCGATTGATTGTCACGAACACACTGTTCTTTTGGTTTCAACATGCGTGCAGCAGATGAGTCGTGACAATTTAAATTTTGTTCTTTAGTGAAACTTTGCTTTGCAAATTCGATACGCGAATTATCAATTGAATGAAGCTAGGATGCGATTAATTAAAATATCTCTTTTGATCTAGATCAATAAAAAATATTCACTGTTTTTTAATTTTTATCTTTTGCTTTTTATTCAACTTTCTGTCTGCTGTGGATTAAACGCTACAAACTATCGAAACGCGAAAAATCGAGCAAAATGAGGCGGGTTGGAGGCTTTTATCTTTATGATAGTACTACATTTGTTTTAAATGTAAGGAAAAAGTTGATTTTTGTCAAGTCTTGGTTAAAACTTAGCGGAGCGCCTATTCTGGCAATGAGCATCAAATATCATTTCCAAACGTAAAACTTATATAACTAACATTCTGGGTTATGTAACTAAATAAAATGGTATATTTACGCCATGAAATCGGACCACTTAAATAATTATAAAGCCGCGCCGAACCGCCAAAGAATTGAATACACAATTTCTTAATTCTGGAGTTGCTCATTATGAATAAGCTCACCCCAATCCTTAACCCGCTAACGCTGCCAAAAGGTGCGGTGCTGAAAAACCGTCTGGTGATGGCCCCGATGACCACCTGTACCGGCTATTTTGACGGCGGTGTCACCAGCGATTTGGTCGAGTATTACCGCGTACGTGCGGGCAGTATCGGTACGGTGATTGTCGAATGCTGCTTTATTGATAACCGTGGCCCGGCTTTCCCTGGCGCGTTGGGTATCGACAGCGACAACAAAATTGCCGGGCTGGCGAAAATCGCCCATGCGATAAAATCTGAAGGTTCAAAAGCCATTCTGCAGATCTATCACGGCGGCCGCATGGTGGAACCGGCGCTGATTGGCGGTAAAACCCCTGTTGCACCGAGCGCCATTGCCGCACCGCGTGACGGTGCCACCAAACCGCAAGCGCTGACCGCCGAAGAAGTCGATGTGATGATTACCAAGTTTGGTGATGCGGTAAACCGCGCGATCAAAGCCGGTTTTGACGGTGTTGAGATCCACGGCGCGAACACCTATTTGATCCAGCAGTTCTACTCACCTAACTCCAACCAGCGCGACGACAAATGGGGCGGCAGCCGCAATAACCGCGCACGCTTCCCAATGGAAGTGCTGGAGATCACCCATAAAATGGCCGATCGCTTTGCGGCGGCTGACTTCATCATCGGTTATCGCTTCTCACCGGAAGAGCTGGAAGTTCCCGGTATCCGTTGGGATGACACGATGTATCTGCTGGAAAAACTGGCGGCGCGCGGTCTGGACTACGTGCACTTCTCCGTCGGACAGCTGTTGCGTCCATCGATTGTCGATACCAAAGATCCCACGCCCCTGATCACCAAATATCTGGCCGAACGCTCTGCCACGCTGGCGAAAGTGCCAGTGATTGGCGTGGGTGGTGTGGTGAATAAAGAAGATGCCGAGAACGCGCTGGAGCACGGCTTTGATTTGGTGGCGGTCGGTAAAGCCTGCATTGCCTATCCGGATTGGGCCGATCGCATCATCAAAAACGAGCACATGGAACTCTACATCGACAGCACCAAGCGTGAGGCGCTGACGATTCCAGAACCGCTGTGGCGCTTCTCGCTGGTGGATGCGATGATCCGCGACGTCAGCGATGGCCATCGTAAATACAAAGCCGGGGTTTACCAGGCGAAAGTGGAAGCCGAAGCGCTGAAGCTGAAAATCAACGTCACCCTCGACACGGACCGTATCACCGATATCTCACTGGTGCCGGATCCCAGCCTGGATGTCGACTTTACCAGTACCTTCGAAAGCCTGCGTGAACGCATTCTGGTGGCAAACAGCCCGCACGTCGATGCGATCACCGGTGCGACCACGCAGAGTGAGGCGCTGAAAAAAGCGGTCTCCCGCGCACTGACCACCTCCAGTAAAGAGTATGTGATTGAAGAGGGCGGTAACCCGAACGCACCGGTCAATTATGACGTGGTGGTGGTGGGGACTGGCGGTGCCGGTCTGGCGGCGGCGATTCAGGCGCACGATGACGGCGCACGCGTGGTGATCATCGAGAAGATGCCGACCATTGGCGGTAACACCATTAAAGCCTCGGTGGGCATGAACGCCGCCGAAACCCGCTATCAGAAACTGAAAGGCATCGAAGACAGCAAAGAGCTGTTCTACGAAGAGACGCTGAAGGGCGGTAAATTCAAAAACAACCCGGTGCTGCTGCGCGAGTTTGTTGAGCAGGCGCCGGAAGCGATTGAGTGGCTGGCGGCGAAAAATATCGAGTTGTGCGACATCACCATCACTGGCGGCATGAGCATCGACCGTACGCACCGCCCGGAAGACCGTTCTGCCGTCGGTGGCTTCCTGATCAGCGGCCTGGTGAAAAACGTCAACCAGCGTGAAATCGAAGTGCTGCTGGAGACTTCAGTTTCAGAGATCCTGGTGGAAAACGGTGCCGTTACCGGCGTCAAAGTGGTGGATGAGTACAATGACAGCCGCATTCTTAATGCGAAAAGCGTGATTGTCGCCACCGGCGGTTTCAGTGCTAACCGCGAGATGGTGGTGAAATACCGTCCGGAGTTGGATGGCTTCGTTACTACCAACCACAAAGGTGCCACCGGTAGCGGTATCGCCATGCTGCAAAAAATCGGTGCGGATACCGTGGATATGGGTGAGATCCAGATTCACCCAACGGTTGAACAGACTACGTCTTATCTGATCTCCGAAGCGATGCGTGGCGGCGGGGCGATTCTGGTCAGCCAGGCGGGTCATCGTTTCTACAATGAGATGGAAACCCGTGACAAAGTCTCTGCTGAGATCATCGCACTGCCAGAGAAAAGCGCATGGATCGTGTTTGATGAGCAGGTGCGTGCCAACAACAAAGCGGCCGACGAATATATCGCCAAAGGCTTTGTGATTAGCGCACCAACCCCGCACGAGCTGGCGGTGAAACTCAACATGGATCAGGAAGCGCTGCAAACCACACTCGGTCGTTACAACGAGTTTGTGGCGAAGCAGGATGATGAAGACTTCGGTCGTAAGACGGCGCTGCGTCACCCGCTGAATAAAGGTCCGTACTTCGCCATCCGTATCGCCCCTGGGGTGCACCACACCATGGGCGGCGTCACC
>NZ_CAJCKS010000272.1:0-4523 GCF_903970985.1 Pantoea sp. ME81
TGCACTCTCGGTGACGCACTGCTTCCTGCCGCCGCATCCTGGCCCAACCGCGATCGCCACCATCTTTGGCGCGAACCTTGGCACCACACTGCTGTACGGCATGATCATCACCATTCCGACGGTGATCGTGGCCGGTCCGATCTTCTCGAAATTCCTCAAGAGCTTTGAGAAGTCACCGCCAGAAGGCTTGTACAACCCGAAAATTTTCACCGAAGAAGAGATGCCAGGTTTCGGTATCAGTATCTTTGCCGCCATCATCCCGGTGGTGCTGATGGCGATTGCGGCGGTATTTGAGCTGACCACGCCCAAAGAGAACCCGCTGCGTCAGTTCTTTGAGTTCATCGGTAACCCGGCGGTGGCGCTGTTTATTGCCGTGGTGATTGCGGTGCTGACGCTGGGTCTGCGCAACGGCCGCAAGATGGAAGAAGTGATGGATATGTGCGGTGAGTCGATTGCCGCCATCGCCATGATCGTCTTCATTATTGCCGGTGGTGGTGCGTTCAAGCAGGTGCTGGTGGACAGCGGCGTGGGCAACTATATCGCGGACATGATGAAAGGATCGTCACTGTCTCCGCTGCTGATGTGCTGGACGGTGGCAGCGATGCTGCGTATCGCGCTGGGATCGGCCACGGTTGCGGCGATCACCACCGCTGGGATCGTCACGCCGATCATCGCGGTGACGCATGCCGATCCGGCATTGATGGTGCTGGCGGTAGGTTCGGGCAGTGTGATCGCCTCACACGTTAACGATCCAGGCTTCTGGCTGTTTAAGGGCTACTTCAACCTCAGCGTGGTGGAGACCCTGAAAACCTGGACGGTGATGGAGACGCTGATCTCGATTCTCGGCCTGGCCGGTGTGCTGGCACTCAACGCCATCATTCACTGATGCAATCGGCTGCACAAGGACGTGCAGCCATTCAGTCGCGACGACGAATCCACGAAAATCGCGATTGATAGCCGCTGTCAAAATGGGTGTTGTAGCGATAGCTCGATCCCGACTCCGCCATGCAATAAGTACAGACGTTTAACACCTCGATCTGCTCGGCAGGAATGCCACGCTGTAGCAGCAACCCTCGCGCCAGATGCGGCAAATCAAACCACACGCCCTGATGATGCGCCCGCGCCTGCGGACGGATCGCTGCGCTATTGTGCGGTTGCTCGCTTGCCCACTGCAGCGCAGGCAAATCTGCGCGTTCTTGCATCTGCGTCACCAAATCTTTGCCCAGCTCATAACAGCACGGACCAATCGCCGGGCCGATGGCGACATGCAGCGTTTCGGTGCGGGCACCACGTTTGAGCAATCCGTCAATGGCACTGTTTAGCACTCCACTCAGCGTGCCTTTCAATCCGGCGTGCACTGCCGCCACCTGATGCTGCGCGCTATCAGCGAACAGTACCGGCAAACAGTCAGCGGTATACACCGCCACCGGCAGCTGGTTTTCCCCAATCACGCCATCGGACTCGCAGCTTTTCGGCGGCAGGTTTTGGGTTGCCAGTACCACCTGGGCGCTATGGCGCTGCTGGCCATAGGCGGCATCCGCGGGCACCGGTTGGCCTGCAGGCTGGAAGGCATAATCAAGCCACGACAGGGCATCAAGCAGCGTTGAACGCGGTCCGGCATGTGACATAAGTGTCTCCTTTGACAGGGCGGCAGCTTTCTTCTGCCCACAGCTTACGTTAACTGCTACATTTTTAAAGCTTTACACAAACTGACCATAATCACTTAAGGATGATCTGATGAAAAACACCTCTTTGCTGGCGGCGTCCGGCATTCTTGCGCTGCTGCTGACCGGGTGCGCGCAACCGGCCAAACAGCAGGCACAGCAGCAGCTCGGCCAGCAATCGGTATTGGCAGTGAACTGGTTCCAGCAGTCCGGTGAGTATCAGGCATTGAGTTGGCAGGCGTTTAACAGTGCGCGCATGGCGTTTGATGCTGCGCCATCGCTGGCGGGCAAGCCGAAAGCGGTGATCGTCGATCTCGATGAAACCATGATCGATAACAGTGCCTATAGCGCATGGCAGGCGAAAAACGGCCAGCCGTTCTCCGGCAAAACCTGGTCAGCCTGGACTCAGGCGCGTCAGGCCACTGCCGTGCCAGGCGCGGTGGAGTTCGCCAACTACGTCAACAGCCACGGCGGCACCCTGTTCTACGTCTCGAACCGCGACCAGAAGGATTACGCCGCCACGGTGGACAACCTTAACGAGCTGGGCTTCAGCGGCGTGAGCGATAAAACCGTGCGTCTTAGCACCGGGAACTCCAATAAACAGGCGCGCTTCGATGCGATTAAAAACGCCGGATATAACGTGGTGTTGTACGTGGGCGATAACCTGAATGACTTTGGTGGCGCGACCTGGCATCAGGGCAATGCACAGCGTCAGCAGTTCGTTAACCTTAATCATCAGCATTTTGGTACGCAGTTTATCGTGCTGCCTAACCCGCTGTACGGAGACTGGGAAAGCGGCATGGCGGAGAACTACAACAAACTGACGCCGGAACAGCAGCTGCAGGTACGTGAAGCGCGTATGAAAGCGTGGAACGGTAAATAATTCGTCAAGCGAATTAGCGCCTGTTGCGGCAGGCGCGGTGATTTTAATTCAGGGCCAGTGATATTTACTTTTCATCGTCATTATTATTCTCCTTATTATTTTCCTGATCTCTTGCTTAATTATAGGTAAGTGATTGGCGGAAAATATCGCCATTTTGCTATTTACCCAGTGAATGACTCCAATCATAAATTTTATAATTAAGATTTTTCTCAACTCAAATCATTCAATTCACCATACTAGTGCAAAGGCATGAAAAGACTGCGTGTATATTTTTGTCGATTCATTCCAGATGCATAATTTAATATTCAGATTAATTACATGATTCACATAACAAATGTTGTTTATTAATCAATTCTCTCGGCTTGCATTAAATTACTTTTAATCGACACTTCCTGACGTTTATTTTACAGGGAGTTCGATTTTGTTGTGTACGGAAATATTGATTGTGCAACCACAAGCATTAGCAGCTATAAACAATTTATGTGAGGAAGCTCTGCTTTCATACTCCATCGATCGTCTTAGCGGCGTTTAAAACCCTGTGACTTAGCCTGAAATCGATATTTCTGGACGTAGAGAGAAGATAATTGTGACGACACTTAAACCCTTATTAGCGAAAAATCGCAGTTGGGCATTACAGCGCCGCGAGCGTAATCCAGATTATTTCGAACAATATCTGCATCAGCAGAAACCCCATTCGCTGTGGATTGGTTGTTCGGACAGCCGCGTGCCTGCCGAGGTGCTGACCGGCTCGCATCCCGGCGAACTGTTTGTGCATCGCAACATCGCCAATATGGTGGTGACCGATGACGATAACCTGATGAGCGTGCTGCAATACGCGATTTTCTACCTCGGAGTGAAGCGCATTGTCCTGTGTGGCCACTACGGCTGCGGCGGCGTGCAGGCCGCGCTGGGGTTGCCCGCCAGCCCGCTGGCAAAAGAGGATTCGGCGCTGGCAAGACGCATCGCTGCGTTGCGCAGTAGCCTGCAACAAGGTCTGGTGGAATATCACGCCAGTGCTGAGGAAGAGGAGAGCAGTAAGCTCAACCGCTTAGTCGAAGCCAACGTCATCGCCCAGTTTGCTCAGTTAGTGGCGTGTGAGCCAGTGCGACAGGCCTGGCAAGCCGGGCAGGCGCTGGAAGTGTTTGGCTGCGTGTATGACCTGCAGTCGGGTCATTTGAAAGAGCTTACTCAGCAATCTGCAGAGGAATCGGTGCCATGAATCTGAACACGCTGCGTCAGGATATTCCCGCCGGTCTGGTGGTGTTTTTGGTGGCGCTGCCGCTGTGCCTTGGCATCGCGCAGGCCAGCGGTTTACCGCCGTTTGCCGGATTGCTCACCGGGGTGATCGGCGGCCTGCTGGTCACTTCACTGAGTCCCTCGCGTTTTGCCGTCAGCGGCCCGGCGGCAGGTTTGGTGACTATTGTGGTGGCCTCGATCCAGACGCTTGGCAGCTTCTCCGCTTTCCTCACCGCGCTGATTCTGGCGGGCATGTTGCAGTGCCTGCTTGGTTTGCTGCGAGCCGGTCGCTTCATTTCGCTGGTGCCGGGCAGTGTGATCAAAGGGATGCTGGCGGCGATCGGTATTTTGCTGATTATGCAGCAGATCCCGGTGGCCTTCGGTGCCGCAGGTGATGCTGAGCTGGTATCGCTGGTGAATGGCGAATTTCAGTTTTCGCTAAGCGCGATGCTGGTGGCGGGCATCGGTCTGCTGATTCTCTGGCTGTGGACCACGCCGATAGTGAAATCGGTCAAGCTGCTTGGCTGGATCCCGGGCCCACTGGTGGCCGTGTTGTTCGGCTGCATGGCGACGGTGTTTGGCGATCGCCTGTTCCCGAGCCTGGCGGAAGAGCTACCGCGCATTGCGTTACCGGCCTTTGATAGTATGTCAGCGCTGGCGGCGGAGCTGGAAACCCCTGACTGGCTGGCTTGGCAAAATCCTTCAGTCTGGGTGGTTGCCGTGACGCTGGCGCTGGTGGC
>NZ_CAJCKS010000273.1:0-4521 GCF_903970985.1 Pantoea sp. ME81
GATCCTCATTGCCATCCGGCAACTGCACCGGACGGAAGAAGCTGGCAGGCAGAACGCCATCAATGTCCTGGCTCTCAAGATAACGCCATACTGCATCGGCATCCTCGGTCTTCCACACCAACCCGCTCAGGCCAATGGGTGACTGCCACACATCCTGACGTAAACTGGCACGCCCCGGCTCGAAGCCGAGCAGCTCAAGATAGTTATCACCAAACACGGCCAGATGGTTACTGGATCCGAGCGAATGATGGCCGCGTTCGGTGAGCTGAAACCCCAACCGACGAAACAGCGCACTGGCCTCATCTAATTGATCGGCCACGTTGATCACCACGTGATCCAGCCGGGGAATCGGTACGGGAATCGCCATCGCTTTCCTCCTTGCTCTTATGGTCACCGCGCCCATGCTGGCGCGTCCGGTTCGGATGCTGACAGTGGCTGCCAGTTGACGTGCGTTTCCGCGCCAAAACCGGCGGCAATGCCGGCAATCAAGGTGGTGATTTGCGTATCGGTGTGCTGATCCTGACTGCGCACGATGCCCTCGATCTCCGCCGTCTGAGGCAGCACATTCCAGCTATTACCCGCCGTTAAACGCGTAACGCCAAGCGTCCATTGGCGATGACGACTGGGGAGTGCATAGAGCGCGGAAATGATATGGCTGCCGATCACAATCACATCAATGCCTTCATGTGGCCGTGCGGCATGCGCACCTTTACCGGTCAGGGTGATGTGAAAATGTTGGGTGGAGTGGGTTTGCCCGGTCATGGTCATCCTTGTGAGTGTTCAGGTAAAAAAGGCTCGCCCAGCGTCAACATCAAACGGTTTGCCCAGGCAAAGAAAGCAGCGGACTGGATCACATCAAGCAGTTCCAGCGTGGTGAAGCCCTGATCGCGTAATGTCTGCACCTGTTGCAGGCTGGCGGCAGCGGGGGTAATGGAAAGTGTCGCAGCCAGGTCAATCATCGCGGCCCAGCGTGGTGACTGGCCGTGTGCCAACTCTGCGCCCGGTGCCACATTCAGCAGCTTTTGTACTGCCGCATCGTCTTTTGATAACTGGCTGGCTTTGCGCGCATGGACAGAGGCGCAGAAGATGCAGCCATTCACTTTACTGACCACGGTGGCCGCCAGTTCACGCTCGGCACGCGGCAATCCGCCAGCGGTGTAAAAGATGCCTTTGTCGGTCAGCGTGCGCTGTTCCAGCAGCGGCAGATGGCGTGCCAGCAGGCGGAAGTAATCGGAGTCGCTGTGGCCGTTTTTCTTCAACGTAGCCTGTTCATCGGCGGTAAATTCGTTGAGCGGTTTGGCTGCCAGCCAGGGTTCCCAGCCTAACTCTTGCTGGGTAAAGGCGGTGAGGGCGGTTTGGCCGCTCAACGTCAACGGTGCATCGTGCCACTTGCCAGCCACGGCGTGCGCCTGCGTATCACTCTGCTCGCCGTTGAGCAGGCGTAAGCCGGTCAGTAGACGACTTTGAAAGCTCACAAAGGCGATTAACTGTGCGAGGGTGACGATGCCACGCGGCGTCCAGCCAGCGCTTTGCAGGTTTTGAATGTGTTTGGGCGCTGCATCCACCGGGTGCAGGCTGAGCAGTTCGGCAAAGGCGTGACCGGCCGCAAAACGCGCGTCATGTGCCTTGTTGTTCACCTGTTGCTGATAATGCGCCTGTAAGCGGGGGGCGCCGTGCCAGTCGGCGACCTGTGCGGCGAAGGCAAACCGCCATTGTAGCGGAAGGTCTGCATCATCTTCACCAAACAGCACCTCATAGCTGCCTTGCGTGTGCTGAGTGGCAGCATGGCGCTCGTTGCGTGCTAAAGCGAGTTCCGAGGCAGGATCGATATCCGCTAAGGCGGCCAGTAAATCAACGGGTTGAGGCATCATTTTCTCCTGTTAAGCCTGTTCCAGAGCACGTAGCTCAGGGGCGATGTGATCAGCGATTAATTCAATCGAACGCAGAATGTCGGCGTGTGGCGGATCGATTGAGTGCACCTGGAAGGTGATATCGGTGACACGTTGCAGGGTTGAGTCGGCGCGCAATGACGCCAGGACGGAAGGTGCATCGCCAAAGTGCGCATCAAGCTGACGCGCATGGCTTTCCAGCGTATGTCCGGTGATGACGTGGCCAGCAGCCTGAAACTGCTCAGCCTGGCGCCGCAATCCTGGCTCTGCGAGACGACGCGCATAGTCATTTGAATCGGCAACAAACGCGGTGCGCGAGGCGAGGATGCGCGGTGAAATACCGGCCGGCAGCGCGGCCAGATAGGCATCGATCATCGAATTTTGTATCGCCTCCAGCGGCAAATCTGGCTGGTCTGGCGGACGGGGTTGCGTGCGTGACAACATCAAGCCATGGCCAGCGGCACCTGCTCGCGCCGCACCTTCAACCGAGAATGTGGCGATCCACACGCGCTGTGCCAGCGTTGGCGCGGGCGGGTAGAGATGATTATCCGGGTGCGCGAGGGTATCGCCTCGCCAGGCGCTAAGCAGCGTGTGCAGCTGGTCGGCAAACACGCTGGCGCGTTGATCGATGGTCAAGCCAAAGGGCAGGAAAGAGGTTTTTGTGCCGCCCGATCCCAATCCGACTTCCAGCCGCTCATGACTGAGCAGGTCTAATACGGCGGCATCCTCTGCCACGCGCAGCGCGTTTTCCATCGCCAGCGTAATAATGCCAGTGCCAAGACGGATCGTGCGGGTGTACGCGGCCACGTGGGCGAGGAAGACCAGTGGCGCAGGCAGACCGCCTTCCTTCTCATGGAAATGATGCTGAGCGATCCAGGCGCTGTCGAATCCTAAACGTTCAGCGTGCTGGATCTGTTCGGTGGCGAGGCGATAGCGCTCCTGCGCCGATACCTCATCCAGCAGGCGAGTGAAAAAGCCAATGCGTTTACGCGTCATGCAGACTCCTTAATCAGCGGACGGATAGCGGGGATGGCGTCAATCAGTGCACGGGTATAAGTATGCTGAGGTGCGTTAAATAATGTGACGGTGTCACCTTGTTCAACCACTTCCCCCGCCCTCAGTACGGTCACGCTATGCGCAATGCGTCGCACCGTAGCGAGATCGTGGGTGATAAACAGATAGGTTAATCCCAGTTCCTGTTGCAGCTGTTGCAACAACTGCAGGATTTGCGCCTGTACAGTGACATCCAGTGCCGAGGTGGCTTCATCCAGCACCAGTATCGCCGGTTGCAGGATCAGTGCGCGCGCAATCGCCACGCGCTGGCGTTGACCTCCGGAGAGTTCACGCGGTTTACGGGTCAGCAATTCCAGTGGCAGTGCCACTCGCTCAGCCACGGCTTCAACCCGCTGGCGACGATCATCGGCACTGAGTTTTTCGAAATTACGCAGCGGTTCTTCAATAATGGCGAACAGCGTCTGGCGCGGATCCAGTGATGCAAACGGATTCTGATACACGAACTGGATTTTGCGTCGGAGTTGGCGCAGCTCTTCACCGCGCAGCGCACTGGCATCAATGCCGTCAATCACCACGCGTCCGCTGTCAGCCTGTTCAAATCCCAGCAGAATGCGCGCCAGCGTGGTTTTACCAGAGCCGGATTCACCGACCAGTGCGTGCGTGGTGCCGCGTGGCACTGTCAGGCTGACCTGTCTGGCGACCTGTAACTGCTGCTGTTTACCGAGTGAGAACTGCTTGTTGATGACTGAAAGCTGGATCGCGGGTGTCGAAAACTTTGCTCCAGGTGAAATCGCCAGCGCCGTGTGGTCCGGTGAAGCATCCTGCAGCAGCTGGCGCGTGTAAGGGTGCTTTGGCGCATTAAACACCTGAGCGGCTGGCCCTTGTTCCTGAATCTCGCCGTGACGGAATACCAGCAACCGGTCGGCGCGTTCAGCCGCCAGCGCCAGATCGTGCGTGACAAACAACACCGCGGTACCCGACTCACGGCGCAGCACATCCAGCAGATCCAGAATGCGTTTCTGCACCGTGACATCCAGCGCGCTGGTGGGCTCATCCGCGATGATAATTTGCGGTCGCAAGGCGAGGGCGATCGCAATCAATACCCGCTGCTTCATGCCGCCAGAAAGCTGATGCGGATACTGCGTCAGTCGCTGTTGCGGATGGCTCAACCCGACTTTTTCCAACAGTTCCAGTACACGCTGCTGGCGCTCAGACTTGCTGATTTTCTGATGCAGTTGCAGCATCTCACCCACCTGATCGCCGATGGTTTTCACCGGGTTAAGTGAGTTGCCGGGATCCTGCGGCACCAGACTGATACTGACGCCGCGCAGGCTGTTCATTCGTTTAGCTGACCAGTCGGCAATATCGGTGCCGTTTAATACGATCTTTCCGCTGTCGCGGCGACCATTTTCGGCCAGCAGGCCAATGATCGCCTGTGCGGTGGTGGTTTTACCGGATCCTGACTCGCCGACTAATGCCACCATTTCACCTGCCTGCAAGGTGAAGCTCACGTTGTGCACCACTTCACGCCACTGCCCGCGCTGTTGATAGCTCAGCGAAAGATTTTCTATTGCGAGTAATGCACTCATACGCCACCTCCGGCGATCTGTTGACTAAT
>NZ_CAJCKS010000274.1:0-4460 GCF_903970985.1 Pantoea sp. ME81
TTCAAAGCAGAGGACGGCATACGATTTTTGTGAATGTGACTGGAGTCAAGACGTGTGCTCTCCGGTGCCAACCGTGACCGAACCGATTTGCGTGCCACCATCGTAAATCTTAACGAGACTCCCCACTTCCGCCGTACCACTCAGCGTTGGCGTGGTGTCATTGGTGGAACCGCCGCTGGCGACCGTGGTGTTAGTGACATCGTTAGTGATGACCAGCGTCGAAGCATTCGGCGCCACGGTATCGACAATCACGGAAACCGGGGTCGATGCCGGACTGACGTTACCCGCTGCGTCTTTCACTGTGACACTCAGCGGATGTGTCCCGTTGCTCAATGCCGGGCTGACGAAGCTCCATGCGCCGGTACCGCTGGCCGTAGTGGAACCCAATACCGTAGTGCCGTCATACACCGTGACAATCGCGTTCGCCTCAGCCGTACCGGTAAGCGTTGGCGTATTGTCATTGGTTGAACCGCCGTTTGGCACCGTGGTGCTGGTGACATCGTTGGTGACCACCAGGTTAGTGACCGTGGCGGGCACGGCGGTATCGACCGTGAAGGTGATGGACGCATTCGGACTGATGTTGCCCGCCGCATCGGTCGCCGTCACGTTGATGGTGTGGCTACCGTCAGCCAGCGTAGTGGATGTCAGACTCCAGGCACCGTTGCTGCCCGCGATAACAGATCCAAGCAGGACTCCGCCATCGTAGACTTTTACCACGCTGCCCGCTTCCGCCGTACCGCTGATGGCTGGCGTGTTGTCGTTGGTGCTGCTGCCTGCGGCAATCGCCACCGGCGTACTGCCGTTGTTGTTCGCCGCTGCCAGGCTCGCTACCGCCGCCGGAGGCGTGGTATCGATCACCACCACAGAAGAGGTGGTACCACTGACGTTACCTGCCGCATCGGTCACCGTGACGTTCAGCGTATGAGAGCCCTGCGTCAGTGCCGTTGAGGTGAAGGTCCATGCGCCGGTGCCGCTGGCAATTGCCGTGCCCAGCAAGTTCGTACCATCGTAAATCGAGACGCGACCGTTGGCTTCCGCCACACCGCTCAGTGTTGGCGTGGTGTCGTTGGTCGAGCCACCGTTGGGTACGACGGCCGTGGTGTTATCGTTGGTGACCACCAGTGACGTCGTTGCCGGCGCCACGGTATCCACCACTACAGTGAAGTTAGTGGCCGTACTGGTGTTACCCGCCGCATCACGGACGGTGACACTGAGTGGATGCGATCCTTCACTCAGTGCTGCAGTGGTGAAGGTCCAGGTGCCACCGCTTCCGACGACGACCGAGCCGAGAACGGTGGTGCCTTCAGAAATCACCACAATGTTGCCCGCCGTCGCGGAACCGCTCAGGGTTGGCGTGTTGTCATCGGTAGATGCACCACTCGTCAACGGCCCCTGTGAGGTGCCCACGTTGTCGTTCACCACCAGGCCTGTAACCGGATTCGGCGCGCCTGTCACCACGGTAAAGGTAATCGAGGCATTCGAGCTGGTGTTGCCCGCCGCATCGGTCGCCGTCACGTTGATGGTGTGGCTACCGTCAGACAGTTGCGTTGAGGTGTAGCTCCACGCACCGGTGGTGGCATTCGCCGTCACCGAACCTAGCAGAATTGTGCCGTCATAAATTTTGACGACGCTGCCTGCTTCTGCTGTACCACTTAGCGCTGGGGTGTTGTCGTTGGTACTGCTGCCTGCGGCAATCGCCACTGGCGTGCTGCCGTTGTTGTTGGCGGCAGCCAGGCTGGTGACGGCTGCTGGCGCGACGTTATCGACAATCACAGTGGCGGATGTGGTGCCACTGACGTTGCCCGCGGCATCCGTGACAGTGACACTGAGCGAGTGGCTACCCTGCGTCAATACCGCCGTGGTGTAGGTCCATGCACCATTACTGCCCGCAATAACAGTGCCCAACAGATTCGCACCATCGTAGACGGACACGCGGCTTCCCGCTTCTGCCACACCACTCAGCGTTGGTGTGGTGTCATTGGTATAACCGCCATTGGCTACCGTGGTGTTGCTGACGTCATTAGTGACCACCAGCGTACTCGCATTAGGCGCAATGCTATCAATGGTGAAGCTCACGGTAGAAGAACGCGGTCCAACGTTACCCGCCGCATCGGTGACTGTGACGCTTAAAGTATGCGCGCCCTGGCTCAGGGTAGGCGAAATAAAGCTCCATGCACCCGTTGCACTGGCTGTCGTCGAACCCACTACGGTGTTGCCGTCATAGATGGTGACAATACCGTTAGCTTCCGCGTTACCGGTGAGCAGCGGTGTGCTGTCATTGGTAATACTGTTATTAGCTATCGCAACCGGTGTACTGCCATTGTTATTGGCGGCCGCCAGGTCGGTTACGGCAGCTGGTGCCAGGGTATCGACGTTGATGTTGAACGTGCTGGATGGGTTACCCGCAAGGTTGGTGACGTAAATAGCATGAGCACCATCAGCCAGCGTAGGTGTAATAAAGCTCCACTGTCCATTCGCACCAACGGTTACGCTGCCCAATACAGTACCGCTACCGTCGTGAATGGTAATCACATCATTGGCAGTCGCTGAACCGGTCAACACCAGCGTGTTGTCTTTGGTATTCGCACCATCTGCCAGCGTCACAGGCATACTGCCGCTGTCATCAGTGATAACCAATGTACCGCTGGCCGCTGGCAAGCCGGCTTCGATGTTCAACGTGAAGGCCGGAGAGCTGGCTGCGCTAACATTGCCCGCCTGATCCGTCACTGTGAAGGTGAAGCTATGGTTACCGTTAGACAGCCCTTCCGGTGGCGTGAAGGTCCATGCCCCATTCGTTGCCGATGCCGTTGCAGTGCCAAGCAGCGTCGTACCATCGTAGATTGATACTGTGCTGTTAGCTTCAACTGTACCGCTAAAGGTTGGCGTATTGTCATCTGTGGTATCACCGGTATTTAGCGTGCCGGTAACGCCCACATCATCAGTCACCACCAACGTACTCGTATTCACCGTTGCCGGAGTAGAGGTATCAATGGTGATTTCAACAGGAGTGGTTGCTGGCCCGGTGGTGCCTGCTGCGTTGGTCACTGACACCGAGTAAGTGTGCGGGCCATCTGCCTCAACGGCGGTTTCATAACGCCAGACACCGTTACTTGCCACCGTGGTGGTCGCAACCTGCACTCCATCAATGATGATATTGATAGTGGTTCCCGCCACACCGGTTCCGCGCAACACCGGCGTGTTGTCGTTGGAGAAGCCATCATTCGCCACCAGTACCGGCATGGTATTGGCGTTGTTGTAAATCGCGAACGTCAGGACTTCCGCCGGCGTGGTGTTATCCACGGTCAACGATACCGACGATTCCGCACTCACGTTGCCGGCTGCATCGGTTACCGTCACGTTGAGCGTGTGAGTCGCGTTCGATAGCGCACTGGTTGTGATGCTCCAACTGCCGTCTGAACCTGCCGTAGTGGAACCTACCAGCGTCGTGCCGTCATAAACACGGACGATAGCATTCGCCTCTGCCGTGCCGCTGATTGCCGGGGTGTTGTCGCTGGTAGTACCGCCATTTGGAATTGTGGTTTCTGGCGATCCATTGTTGTTCTGCAACAGCAGGTCGCCCGCTGGCTGAGGTGGTGTGCCATCAATGCGCACAACCGTCGCTGCAGACGTGCTGACGTTACCCACTTCATCTGTCACCGTCACTGTCAGGGTATGCGACCCATCGGTTAAGGTTGGCGAAGTGAATGTCCAGGTACCGCCACCGGTCGCGGTGGTTGATCCAATCACCGTGGTGCCATCGTAAATGGTCACCAGACTGTTCGCCTCGGCGCTACCACTCAGTGTTGGCGTGTTGTCGTTGGTCAGCCCATTGTTGGCGACGACAACGGAAGTGATGTCGTTGGTCACCACCAGCGTTGGTACAGCTGGCGGAGTGGCGTCTACGGTGAAGTCAACGGTGTTCGCGGCCTCGCTGGTGTTACCTGCGGCATCCGTTGCCGTCACACGCAGCGTATAGGCGCCGTCATCCAGCGCTGGCACGCTGAAGCTCCATTTACCATTACTACCCACCGCCGTACTGCCCAACACCGTGGTGCCATCATAGATCCGGATAATGCTACCCGCCTCTCCGCTGCCACTGAGGAACGGCGTGCTGTCGTTGGTGATGCTTCCACTCGTAATCGCTACTGGCGTAGTACCGTCGTCATTGCTGGCCGTAATCGCACTCGGTGCCGCAGGTGGTGTGGCATCAATCACCGCACTAATGGTGGTCGTACCGCTCACATTACCTGCCGCATCGGACGCACTGACACTGAAGGTATGAGAACCGTCCGCCAGCGCCGTAGGTGGCGTAAAGCTCCATGTGCCACCGGCAATAACGGTTGTAGATCCCAACACCCCACTGGCATCAGAGATAGTGATAATGCTAAGAACCTGCGACGGTAGTCAAGGTACAGAGGATAGCTACTTAGTAACATATCGTCTATCTAGATCATTCAGCG
>NZ_CAJCKS010000275.1:0-4447 GCF_903970985.1 Pantoea sp. ME81
CTGAACCTGTTACGTCCCGGTATGCCCCCTGTACAGCGAAGATAATCCCTGGTACGCCTCGCTCTGTCATGTGACACCGCAGAGTGCCAACAGAGCACAACCTTGGGCCGGACTGCTTTAATTTCTTAGGATAATGGATTCCCTTTCATTATCAATTGGTGCTGTTGACCCACTGGTATGACGTTCTTATAACGGAAGGTGGAAATAATGAGTGATGCTGAAATGCATGATTCGCTTTTAATGTTAAAAAAAGAATTGTTGTCTCTAAATTACGAGATTGATGTTCCATTTAATGTGGTTTCTGAAGGGGATGAACTAATCGCCTCGTGGAAAATAGCCGATGCCAAAGCAATTGAGATTTTTGGTATGGAGGGGTTGAAAAAACAGTTTGAACTGAGATTGATTTTTGATGTGGATAACAAAACAGTGCGTTACACAGAAAAATCGACAGGCATTAACTGGGACGCGCAATTAAAACGTTTTATTAAGAAAAAAGAAGTGTGTCTGGGAAGTCGTAAGGAATTCTGTCAGGGAGCTTCATGGGGGATTAAAGAGGACGGTTCATTCGGTCAGCAATATGCTTACAAATTCAGAACGCGAGATATTAAAAACCCAATTTTTAAGATTGTGCAGAATTCAGGATGGCACCTGAAACTCAGTGCAACAGATAAGGTGGGATATCACATTTTCACCATTCTGATTGCGGTAATGGTGATCTGTGGTTTGGTGGTTTACCTGTTTTAAGGAGAGAAATGAGTGAAAGGAGTGATTCGTATCGGGGATACCCTGTCCAGTGGTGGCACCGTCCTGCAGGGCAGTTCCGGGGTAAGATTTCAGGGTAAGGAGGTTTCCTGTGCTGGGGATAAGGTGGTGTGCTCGGCCCATGGCGGGACGACCATTGCAGAAGGCGATGAAGTGGCAAAAATTAACGGTAAACCTGTTGCACTTCAGGGGCACCGCTGTGGTTGTGGCTGCACATTAATCTCCTCATTACCCATTGCCGGAAGGCGTCAGTAATGCCCATTGAACTGGAAAAAATCCCGCCAAAGCGGCAACTGCCGGAGGCGCCTTCATCATTGCGATGGATCCTGGTCATTGCACTCATCACGTTAAGTGGTGTGATGCTCTCTCTCTGGCTGTGGCCCAGGGATATGCCTACAGACTCTGTCTGGTTCTGGTTTTGCACCCTGGCAATACCTCTCTCTTCTGGATTTGCGTGTTACGGTTTCCGGCTAAAGGCTTATGAAAATGAAAGGGATAAGGCCTGCTACTGGAACAAGCTTCATCAGCAACAGCATGACAGGTATGTCGAGCAGGGACAGCGAGCTGCTGGTGTGTTGGGCCAGTCTTTTATTACGCCCTACGGTTGCAACAAACTCAGCTCCGTATTGCTTACTCATGGCAGCATGCTGTGCTCGCAATACAGTCCAGCACTAAAGCGTGCGGTAACGACCGCACGTCTGTCAGACTGGATGCCGGATGTCCCGATACTGACCTTTGAAAAAAGGCTGGCTGGTTATCTCAATGATGTTCTTCACATGCTGAAAGCGGAGTTGTCAGCTCTCTCTGATGACAAGATTTCTGTACGTATTCAACACGATGGTGTGCTGACTAATTCGCAGGTGGGGCGGATCTGGCAGAGCATAATTTCACCCACTCATACTTTTTCCCTACCTGAGATTAGCACAGAGGACACTGGGCTCATGTGGCTGGATCCCTTGCTTGATCAGGATGAATCAACCGTCATGCTGTCGGTTGAAATCAATCTTTTTCACTCGCTGCGGGATCGCCAGTCTGAGTCAGTATCGGCACTCATACTGGCAACACCAGAATGGTTGTCCCGGCATAACGTTAAATCCGAGGTTCTGATCCATCGCCCGGTTGTGGCAACAGAGCTGATGAGTTCACTGGAGGATGTGCTGCGATGGGGGAAACTTTCCCATGATGAACCACACACACACTGGCGGTCAGGTGTGAGTCAAATGTCGCTACAGCGTGTAATTCAGCAGGCTGAACGTCTGGGATATGTTCCGGGAAATAAAGAGAGTTACGACATTGACGATCTGTTTGGCGTGCCGGGGGCGGCGACAGGAAATATCGCTTTAATCTGCGCCAGTGGACATGCTGCATTGTCAGGAAACCCTCAGTGGGTAATGGTTGAAGATAATAATGCCCATCAATTAATTGTGCGTAAATCAGAAAGCTGAAGGAACGCTGTATGATTAAAAATAAACGGATAAGTACCTGGGTTATCATCACCGTTATATTCATAATAAGTGCCGGTCTCATCTGGTCAGATAATCCATTTTTACACCTCAGCGGTCGTGAACAAAAACTTTATGCATCATTAATCACTGCTGTGATGTGTCTGCTTTTATTACTGATGGACGAACTGCTCATCGAGGCGTGGCTCTGGCTGGTATCACGGACTTTCCTGCAGCGATTAATAACGCTCACAGGGACCAAAACACAACAGACAGAGCATGCGCCTGATAACGACTTTTATCGGGACACGTTAAAACAGTGCAGACTTCATCTGCGTGTAAATTCTGGCCTACGCTGGCGGCATAATGTTCGCGTCATTCTCATCACCGGGAGCGTTGCGGATGTAGAGTCTCTGATCCCCGGACTCCCGACTCAGCTCTGGCAGGAGGACGGCGGTACACTTTTATTCTGGGGGGGAGACCCGTCGGAAAACCTTAACAACAGCTGGTTTAAAATGCTGAGTGGCTTTAGCCGCCGCCCGGCTGATGCAATGGTGTACGTTACGTCTGCTGCGGACCGATGTGCGGCAAGCCGTCGCGACGCCTCAGCATCTTTACCGCCAGCAATGAACATTGATGTTGTCGTTCAGGGAATCGCAGCCCGTTATGATGCCCTGGGGTGGCATCTTCCACTGTTTATCTGGTCGCTCCATCCGCACACCGGTGAGCAGAAGGATCGTATCACTCAGCCCCTGGGCTGTCAGTTGCCTGAAACCAGTAATGTTGATGCTCTGCTGGCAGAACTCACGGGCCGACTCACCTCACAGGGTATTCAGCAGGTGGCTGGTAATCCGCAGCATCACTTTCTTCTCGGCCTGGCTGACCAGCTCAGCCGAAGTCCCGAGTCTGTTGCTGCGATGATTTCTGCCTTTTGGCCCCCACGCCGCCCACTCCTGCTGGCAGGCCTTGTTTTCAGTGCCCCTTCTGGAAAAGTCGAGGGTGGCATACCGCACCGCTGGATACAGGACAATCGCTGGGATGCGTTGCCCACGAGCTCAAACGAACTGCCTGCACATCTCCGCCCTATACGCCCTGGCCTGCAGTGGAGTCGCATATTCGCTGCAACCGCCTGTGCGTTAGTCATTCTGTGGGGGGCGGGGATGCTGGTCTCTTTCGCCGCCAATCGCAGCATTATCGGTGATGCCGTACAGGTGACTGAAAACGCTTCTGACAGCAGTCAGTCTTTAAAACAACGGCTTGCTGCGATGGGCGTGCTTCAGGATACGATCGGACAATTACAGTATCGCCAGGAGCATGGTACGCCCTGGTACAACCGCCTCGGACTGAGCCAGAACGAAGAACTGCTGTCTGCCCTGTGGCCGCGCTACCGTGAAGCAGCACTGCCTCTGCTGCGCGACGCCGCGGCCTTGCAGCTTACTGACGCGCTGAAAGCCTATGCCGCACTCCCACCTGACAGCCCACTGCGCGAAACGCAGTCAAAGCAGGCCTACACACAGCTCAGACTGTATCTGATGCTGACGCACCCTGAACGTATGGATCCACGCTGGTTCAGCCAGTCGCTGATGCAGAACTGGACGCAGCGGCAGGGTCTGAACCAGGCATACTGGCAGGGCGCCGGGAGTCCGCTGCTGGCTTTCTATGCAGAGAATCTCAATGCTCACCCTGAATGGGCGCTGAAAGCTGACCCGGAGCTGGTCGGGCAGGTGCGCGGCCTGCTGGTTCGCCAGGTGGGGGTGACCAACAGCGAGTCCCGCCAGTATCAGCGGGTGCAGTCAGAGGTGAAGCACCAGTACGCCGATATGCGACTGGCCGATATGACCGGCGATACGGATGCCGGTCGGCTGTTTACCACCGATGAAGTTGTTCCCGGCATGTTCACCCGTCAGGCCTGGGAAGATGGCGTTAAACCCGCGATTGAAAAAGTGGCGCGGGAGCGGCGTGAGGAGATGGACTGGGTACTCAGTGATGCGCCGCCCCCCGCTGGTGATGCTTCCTCACCCGAAGCGCTGGAGGCGCGGCTCACCAGCCGATACTTTGCCGACTACAGCGCAGCCTGGCGGAACTTCCTCAACAGCCTGCGCCTGCAGCCGGCACCGACGCTTTCCGACGCAATTGACCAGCTCACGCTGATGGCGGATGTGCGCCAGTCGCCGCTGGTGGCGCTGATGAACACCCTTAGCGTGCAGGGGCGGACCGGGCAGAGTGGGGATGCCATTGCTGAC
>NZ_CAJCKS010000276.1:0-4444 GCF_903970985.1 Pantoea sp. ME81
CGACACCCTCACTTCCTGTCGACGCACCCCGCGATACCCCCGTCCCAACCCCGCCTCTACCCCCGTCCCCTCCTCGCCCTTCTTCCGATCCCATCCACACCGCCATGGCGCTGAAGTTGTCGCCGTTGTCATCCGGCTTCATCCGCTGCAGCAGCGCCAGCCACTCTTGCGGATTACTCACCATCCGCAGCGTCTGCTCCAGATCGCTGACGTCCATCTCATGCCAGAAGCCATCCGTACACAGCAGAAACACGTCGCCATCTTCCAGCGCCAGAACGTCGCTGTAGCTGGCTTCGCGCTCCTCTTTCATCCCCAGCGCGAAATAGAGCAGGTTGTGATTGATCGCATCCGTGGGGTAGCCCGCGTCCTGCATGCGTTGCGCCAGGCTGTGATCGCGCGTCATCTCCAGCAGATAGCCGCGACGAAAATGGTACAAGCGGCTGTCACCCGCATGTGCCCAATAGGCGAGTTGATAATCCCGATCGATAAACAGGCTCACCAGCGTGGTGCCCATGTTCTTCAGGGTGTCGTGGTTGCGCTGCTGCTGTTTAATGGCGTGATTGGCGGCGGCGATATAGCCGCGAATACGCTGGGCATCAAGATGATGGTCACCGTCGAACTGGGTGATGATGGTGTCGCACGCCAGACGCGCTGCGGTGTCGCCGCCGTGCTCTCCCGCGATGCCGTCACACATCACGAAGCAGGCGGCACGTGCGCCCAATGCGTTCGCCAGTCGATCCTGATTGCTACTGCGTTTGCCCTGATGGCTGATGGACGCGAACGTTATATTCATTATTTATCCGATTTTTGCGTTTGCAGGTCTTTGTAATGATTCACTTCGACGTCGTAGGCATGCAGGAAGGCTTCACCAAACAGCGTATGGAAATCGTCGTCAATTTCGCTGGCGATGGTTTGGTAGCGCTTCACAAAGCTGTCCCAACGTGCCGCTTTGCGCGAGGCGGCAAACAGGTGACGGCCGCTCTCTTCCTGCTGCAAATTGTCGGGATTGAAGGATTGCAGCATGGCGGTGATGATGGCGCGGATACCGGCAATCATGCCGAGTTGGTGCGCCTGTAAATCAACCAGCGCATCGCGCACCGCCTTTTCCGGCTCCATAAAACCCGGCATCTGGCTGCTGAACATCTGCACCAGCACACTTTTGCCGGAGGGCAGCAATTTAAACGGGTTGTTAGCCTGTTCGAGGATCATGGTCATTTCGGCATTGACGCCGCGCTTGAGCATGGTGCGGGAAGAGAGCAGAGCCACGGTGCCCTGTGAAAACAGGCTAAGCAGTTGGCCGAGCAGGTGCATCTGCTCCTGGTCGAGATGCGGTTTGGCATCAATGTCTGCCAGGTCAGCGCCGTCGAGGAAGGCCTGCAGCAGCTCAGCATCAACGCCCGGCGTGTTGGCGGCGCGTCGCTGGGCGGCGGTTTTGTAGCTCACCGGGTCGATGCCCATTCGCCCGCTGGCGCGGCTGGCGTTAGAGTGTTCCGGGCTGGCCTGCTGCACGCGCGGTGTCGGTATTGGCGCGGGCTCAGGTGGCGAGACTTCTGACAAGGGTGATGTGGGTATGGGTGCTGCTGAAGCTGATGCTAAAGGTGATGCTGATACTGAAGGTGATGTTGCAGTGGGGGCTGATGGCGTTAACGCTGCTAATGGCGCGGGTGCAGCCACCGCAGCGGCGGGTGGCGTGTGCTGTGCAGCGATCGCCGGCGCGGCTTCTGGCTGAAACAGGTCAGGCGGGGTTAACGGCTGCGCCTGACCATTCATCAGGCCAAAGGGATCGCTCTCTTCTGAATGAGCACTGCCACTGCTGCCAAACAGCGCCAGCGGGTCGAGTTCAGTTTGCGGTTGCTGATGCGCCACCTGCGGTTGATCGCGCAGCGTGGTGGGGGTGGCATCCTGCAAAATAGTCGGCTGCTGAAACAGGTCATTCTCGGCAAACAACCGTGCGGGATCGCTTTCGCGAATGCCCAGTTGTGATAGCTCGGTGTGCTGATCTTCCTGTGCCAGCGGATCAATCGGATTCAGCGCTTTCGCCGCCGGTTGGGTCAGGGGATGATGCGCTTCAGGCGCGGCCGGGGCCACTTTTGGCGCGGAGAAGTCGCGCGACAAACTCTCCCAGATCTCACCGGGTACTTCAGATTCGGTATGACGGACTAAGGGTTTGGCTTGCGTGGCTTGAGATGCGGTGACGCGTGGGGCGGGCGTCTCCCCCGCGATATCGCTGACTTCCAGCGTGTAATCGCCGATCCCCAGTAAATCGCCGCTTTGCAATTCGACCTGACGGCCATGTTCCAGCGGGATACCGTTAAAATCGACGTTGATCACGTTGCCGCGATTGGTAATGCGGCACTCACCCTCAGCAGAGGTGTGCACCAGCAGTTGCAGCCGTGAAATGGTGCGGCTGTCGTCGGGCAGGATAAAGTTATTGTCTTCACTGCGGCCAATGGTGCCGCCTGGCGGATAGAAATCGACGCTGGTCAGCGGCGGCTGCACGCCGTTTTTACTTTCAACAAGGGTGAATCGCATAGGCTTTACCTGCAAAATTGTCTGCGTGGGCGCCCCGTTCGAGACGCCCGTGCAAATAGCTTGAAACGATTAAGACGCGGTGTTGGTTTTGATGTTCCAGCCGAAGGTGGTATCGGCACCGGCGGCACCGTCTTCGGACTGCTGGGTGTAGATCTCTTCCACCTGCGCGGCCTGGAACGAGTACTCGATGCCCACGGTGTCGTCATCACGTGAACCGGTGAACTGCACGCTGGTGACCAGCACTTCGGTCAGGTTGATTTTGTTGTAGATGATCTGTGAGCCACCGGCTTTGGTGACATGGAACTCCAGGGTAGGGATATGCTTACCGTTGGAGCAATACAGCATCAGCGTTGGCGTGGCTTTGTCGATACGGGCGTGCACGTGCAGATCCTGATAATTCACTTTACCTGCACCGCCGCCGCCGCCCACGCTCATGTTGTTTGGCTGGTTGGCACCCCAGTTGAAAGAGAGAATGTCGATCCAGCCGGTGTGCGCCGAGTCTTTAGATTCACCTTCAACGCCTTCTGGCTTCAGATACATTGCGATGGTCATGCGGGTCGAACTCCTTTAGTAATGAACAAGCAAAAAATGGGCGGGAACGTGCGCCCAGAGGGTTTTACCCTTGCTGTTGTTTCAGCGAAGGTAATTTCGAAACCAGACGCAGAGATACCGTCAGGCCTTCAAGTTGGTAATGCGGACGCAGGAAGAACTTGGCAGCGTAGTAGCCCGGATTGTCCTCCTGCTCTTCCACGGTGACGCGGGCATCGGCCAGTGGCTTACGCGCTTTGGTTTCCTGCGTGGAGTTAACCGGATCGCCATCGACGTAGCGGATAATCCACGAGTTGAGCCAGCGCTCCATGTCGGCACGCTCCTGGAAGGAACCGATCTTGTCGCGCACGATGCACTTCAGGTAATGGGCGAAGCGGCAGCAAGCGAACAGGTACGGCAGGCGCGCCGCCAGTTGCGCATTGGCGGCGGCATCGGCATCGTAATAATCTTCGGGCTTTTGCAGCGATTGCGCGCCGATAAAGGCGGCAAAATCGGAATTCTTGCGATGCACCAGCGGAATGAAACCGTTCTTCGCCAGTTCCGCTTCACGACGATCGCTGATGGCGATTTCGGTCGGGCACTTCATGTCCACGCCGCCGTCATCGGTCGGGAACACGTGGCACGGCAGGTTCTCCACCGAACCACCTGACTCGACGCCGCGAATCGAGGTGCTCCAGCCAAACTGTTTGAATGAGCGGTTAATATTGGCCGCCATCGCATAAGCCGCGTTGGCCCAGGTGTAGTTCTTGTGGGTGGCGCCTTCGGTGTCTTCGGTGAAGTCGAAGCTATCCACCGGGTTGGTGCGCACGCCGTACGGCAAACGGGCCAGGAAGCGCGGCATCACCAGGCCAAGATAGCGGGTATCTTCACTTTCACGCAGCGTGCGCCAGGCGGCGTATTCGGTGTTGGAGAAGATTTTGGTGATATCACGTGGGTTCGCCAGCTCTTGCCACGACTCCATTTGTAGTGCGCTCGGTGCCGCACCGGTGATCACCGGACAGTGCGCAGCGGCGCCAATTTTTGCCAGTTCGCCCAGCAGTTCAACATCTGGTGGACTGTGGTCGAAATAGTAATCGCCCACCAGACAGCCATACGGCTCGCCACCAAACTGACCGTACTCTTCTTCGTAGATTTTCTTGAACAGCGGGCTCTGATCCCAGCCCACGCCTTTGTAGCGCTTCAGCGTGCGGCTCAATTCACGTTTGCTGATGCTCATCACGCGGATTTTCAGCATCTCGTCGGTTTCGGTGTTGTTCACCAGATAGTGCAGGCCACGCCAGGCGCCTTCGAGCTGCTGAAAACTCTCGTGGTGCATAATGGCGTTGACCTGCTGCGACAATTTGGCGTCGATCTCAGCGATCAG
>NZ_CAJCKS010000277.1:0-4419 GCF_903970985.1 Pantoea sp. ME81
ATTGCGGCGATCGGCGTACTGGAACAGGTCAGGGTCGGCAAAGCACAGGGCGTGAGTGGCCACATCATTGCCTGCTTCGGCGATCCGGGTTTACTGGCCGCGCGAGAACTGGCCAACGGTCCGGTGATTGGTATTGCGGAAGCCGCCATGCACACGGCAACGCTGGTGGCGACGCGCTTTTCAATTGTCACCACGCTACCGCGCACCCTGGTGATTGCCCGCCATCTGCTGCAGCAGTATGGCTTTACCCATCATTGTGCGGCGTTGCACGCTATCGATCTCCCGGTGCTGGCGCTGGAAGATGGCAGCGGCGTGGCGCAGGAAAAAGTGCGCCAGCGCTGTATTCAGGCAAAACGCGAAGATGGCAGCGGCGCGATTGTGCTGGGCTGTGGCGGAATGGCCTCACTGGCGCAGGAGTTAACGAAAGAGTTGGGTCTGCCGGTGATTGATGGCGTGAGCGCTGCGGTAAAAATGGTGGAATCACTGGTGGCGCTGGGCTTTGGTACCAGCAAACACGGGGATTTAGATTACCCGATTGAAAAACCGCTCAGCGGCGCATTTCAGCACCTAAACTAAGGGCTGGTTGAGGACTGACTAAGGAATTTACAGAATGAGCGATGTATCTGAAAAGAAAGAGTACAGCTTCAACAAAAACTATCCGCGTGATCTGATTGGCTATGCGAACCATCCGCCGCACGCGCAGTGGCCGGGCAACGCCAAAGTGGCGGTGCAGTTTGTCCTCAATTACGAGGAAGGCGCAGAAAACAACGTGCTGCACGGCGATGCGGGCTCTGAACAATTCCTGTCCGATATCATTGGCGCCGCCAGTTACGCCGACCGCCATATGTCGATGGATTCCCTGTACGAGTACGGTTCGCGCGCCGGTTTCTGGCGCATTCACAACGAATTCCAGAAGCGCGGGTTGCCGCTGACGGTGTTTGGCGTGGCGATGGCGCTGGCGCGTCACCCGGAGATTGTGGAAGCGATCAAAGCCGCGGATTATGACGTGGTCAGCCACGGCTGGCGCTGGATCCATTATCAGTCGATGGATGCCAAAACCGAACGTCAGCACATGCAGCAGGCGGTGGATGTACTGCGCGATCTCTTTGGTAAAGCGCCAACCGGTTGGTATACCGGCCGCGACAGCCCCAACACCCGCCGCTTAGTCGTGGAGAACGGCGGCTTCAGTTATGACAGTGATTATTACGGCGACGATCTTCCGTTCTGGACGCAGGTGACGTGCCAGGATGGCACGGTGAAACCGCATCTGATCATTCCTTATACCCTGGAATGTAACGATATGCGCTTTGCCTCGCCGCAGGGCTTTAATACCGCTGAGCAGTTCTTTGTCTATCTGCGTGACACCTTTGATGTGTTGTATGAAGAGGGCGACACCGCGCCGAAGATGATGTCGATTGGCATGCACTGTCGACTGCTGGGCCGCCCGGGCAAATTCCGTGCCTTGCAGCGTTTCCTTGACCATATCCAGCAGCATGAGAATGTGTGGGTTTGTACGCGCCAGCAAATCGCCGATCACTGGATGGAGACGCACCCGGCTCCTGCTGTTTAACGACCAGCGATACTCCGCGCCGACACATTTGGCCGGTACGACATGAACTGTCGTACCGGCCCTGACCACGCGAGTTAAGTCATACTGACGAGCGCCGGTTTACCCCGCTAGCTCATTAAACTCACCTGCGCCGCGACAATCCGCCACCCATAAGGCATGCGCACCCATGTTTGCTGCTGGCGACCAATCTTCTCCACGCCCTCACGCGTAAACTCAGTGCTGCACACCGCGTAGTCATCTCCAAAGGTGGTGATCACCGTATTACGTAGCGTGCGCGCCAATCCCTTCGATGGACGGGCAGCGCGAAATGCACGGATCTCATCAATGCCATACAGATTTTCCCCTGCGCCCAAACGCACGGTGCGATCGTCGTGCCAAAACAATTCATCCAGCACATCCACATTGTTGCTGATCAGCGCTTCTTCATAGCGATAAAACGCAGCGGTCACCTCAGCCAGCACAGCAGGACGATCAATATGTTCAGGTGTCATGGTTACGCATCCATCAGGGTAGTTTGTGGCAGGGTCAACCCTTGCTGCTGCAGTGCCCAGGCGGCGCGCAGTGCAAGATGTTCTTTAAATGGTGCTGCGATTAACTGTAAGCCAATCGGTAAGCCGCTGGCAGTTTGCAAAGGCACGGTACAGACCGGCAAGCCGAGGAAGGAAATCGGCTGCGTTAACATGCCCATACTGGCGCGCGTCGGCAAATCCTGGCCGTTAATATGAATCGTCTCTTGCCCAATGGTGGTCGCGGTGCAAGGGGTCGCCGGTGCAATCAGGACATCGAATTGTTCAAACAGCGGCAACACCTGATGTTGGAAATGACGGCGGAAGCGCTGCGCTTGTACATACCACGCGGAAGGCAGCATCGCTCCGGCCAGCAGACGCTCGCGAGAGTTCGGTTCGAATTGCTCGGGCATATTGCGCAAAGCAGGTAGATAGTGATTGCCGCCTTCTGAGGCGGTGAGGATAAAGGCCGCTGAACGGGCAATTTCCGCGTTGGCTAACGTGACGGCTTCGCTGGCATCCAGCGCTTGTGCCACCACTTGCACGGCGGCACGCGCTTCTTCGCTGCACCAGGTCGAAAAGAAACCACCCAACACTGCACTACGTATGCCTTCTGCGCCTTTTACTAATCCGTCACTGGCCGGTTCCTTCGCCTGCGCTGCCTGGAAAGCATCGCTGGCATCGTGACCTTGCAGCGCATCGTACACCAGACTCAAATCTTCTACCGAGCGAGCAAACGGACCGATATGATCGAGGCTGGCGACAAAAGGATGGCTGCCACTGCGCGATAAGCGACCAAAGGTCGGTTTGAGTCCATAGATACCGCACAACGAGGCCGGCACGCGGATCGAACCATTGGTATCGGTGCCCAGTGAGAAGTGCACTAAGCCTGACGCGACAGCCGCCGCCGAGCCGCCTGAGGAACCACCGGCCACGCGGCTCAAATCGCGCGGATTATGGGTCGGGCCATAATGGGTGTTTTCGGTGGTAAAGCCGTAAGCGTAGGCATCCATATTCAGCATGCCGGAGAGCAGTGCACCGGACTGACGCAGTCGACTCACCGCCCACGCATCTTCGCGGGCCGCTGCACGTTCACTGAATAAGCTGGCACCAGCAAGGGTGCTGTGACCGGCGACATCAAACAGGTTTTTAACCGCATAAGGAATACCCGCCAGCACAGGCAATACTTCACCGCGCTGGCGTTGCAAATCGACCTGATCCGCCTCGCGCAACATACGCTGACCGGTGACTTCGGTCCACGCATTGAGTGCAGGATTGTGCTCTTCAATGGCGTTCAACGTCTGTTGCGCCACTTCACGGGCGCTAATATCACCTTGATTCAGCGCATGATTGAGCGCTTTGATGGATAACGATGCCAGTTTCATGGATGAAACACTCCTGCCACTTCCAGCCGGTCATCCAGCGGGAAAGCCATGAGCGGTTCAGCCATGGCGGCGATGCGATTGAACTGTACCAGCAATTCAGCGCGACGTGCTTCGTCCAGCTCCAGAGCCAGAATCTGTTCCATTTGAGCGATATAAGCCGCCCAGTCCGGTTGCGAATGCATGATGGTTTCCTTTAAAAGCCGGCTGCGCTGCCGTTGCTACGTGGATCGAAGGCACCTTCCAGCATGCCGTTATTGTGTCTGACGATGGCGCCAGCGTGGCCGACGACTTCGCTGAAATCAGGCAACAGCTCAACGTCATGACCGAGTTCGCGCAACTGCTGCACCGTTTCTGCTGACATGCGCGCTTCGAGTTTGAGAGAGTCAGAGGATTGTCCCCAGGTTCGCCCCAGCAACCAGCGCGGTGCACTGACCGCCTGTTGTAGTGGCTGTCCCTGAATCACGTGGCGGGTAAAAATCGCCGCCTGCGTTTGTGGTTGGCCATCGCCCCCCATTGATCCGTAAACCATCGTGCGGCCATCTTTAAGGCGCGCAGCCGCTGGATTTAAGGTGTGGAACGGTTGTTTACCGGGTTCCAGCGCCAGCAGATGGCCCGGTTGCAGGCTAAAGGCTGCACCGCGGTTTTGCCAGGTAATGCCTGTACCCGGTAACACGACGCCGCTGCCAAATTCGTGATAAATGCTCTGGATAAAGGAAACGGCCAGCCCGCTGCTGTCCATCACCCCCATCCATACGGTATCGCCAGGACCTCGCCCGGTTCCCCACGGCGCGGCTTGTTGGTCATTAATTTGCGTTGCCAGTGTGGAAAGATGATCGGTGTTCAGCAGGTCTTGCACATTGAAGTCGATATGGCGCGGATCGGTGATGTGTTCGTCGCGCAAGGCAAAGGCTTTTTTGGTGGCCTCAACAATGCGGTGCACAGTTTGTGCCTCATCCGC
>NZ_CAJCKS010000278.1:0-4399 GCF_903970985.1 Pantoea sp. ME81
GAACTTCAGTACTCACGGGGCGTGCACTCGTTCCCAGCAGACGGCGCGTCCGAGCTATCCTGAGGTGGCGCTGGTGGTGATGGTCAACCATCCGACGGCGGGCGATCACTTTGGTGGTTCGGTAGCGGCGCCGATTTTCGGCAGCATTATGGGGCCGGTGTTGAAGCATATGAACATTGCGCCTGACGCCATTTACAGCAAACCGACTTCGGATAAATCTTAGTAAAATCAGGATGTAACTGCCGTGAGGTGCTTTTCACACCTCGTTGCATTTCGCCGAATTCCGTTGCGATTTGCGGCTGTTTTCTCACACCACTTTCGGCGACGATAAAAGTCCCAGAGGTATTGATTGGTGTGAAGATCGGCTGCTGCGGCAGCAATACCTGTCTTCAGGTATTCACCCTGTTCGGTTGCACCGACCCACGCGGATGCGTGGGTTTTTTTTGCCTGAAATTCAGCACTCAGCGAACTCGCTCACACCTCTTGTCTGAGTCTTAACACTTCCCCGCCAACATAAAAATATCTTGCCGTGTAACCTGTATGTAACGCACCGCGATGCCGCATTCCATTTCGGTTCGCCAGCCCCTTGCCGTGTTGGTAGCGCGGCTTTGGGGCGTTTTTTTATTGCCATTCGTTGAGGTGTGACCCGATGCCAAAAACCAAAGACCGAACGCCAAAAGGCGAGGGCCGCTCCACGGCGTTTCAGTTACGCATTCATCCGGAGTTGCATGACCAACTGCGCGAAGTCACCGAAGATGAAAACATCACGCTATCGTGCTGGTTGAAAGATTTGGCGCGTCGCGAACTGCGCCGTCGCGGGATCGAGCCGAAAGGGTAAACCTGTTGCTCTGCATGGCGGTAAAAAACCCGCAAAAAGCTAATTTTCACAGCCATTTATGGCACGAAAGGTTTACCATTTTCCTTTGGAAAATATATTTTACGCAACCTTAACAACCGCCTTATCACTCCCTCCCTACAATGATTTTTTGCATGTCATCACATCAGTGACTATCCCTCCTTTCATCCAGAGAAAAATTATGCGCCTGAAACTTCTTTCTGCCAGCGTGGTGTTTTTACTGGCAGCCTGTGACCAGGGCGGAGCAAAGCCCGCTGCATCCGCGACACCCCAGGTGGGTGTCATCGCCCTAAAATCTGAGCCCGTAACGTTGGTGACACAACTGCCTGGCCGCACCACGGCGGTCCGCACCGCACAGGTGCGCCCACAAGTCAGCGGCGTGATCCAGAAAATCCTGTTTACCGAAGGCGGCGAAGTGAAAGCGGGTCAGCCGCTCTATCAGATCGATCCGGCGACCTATAAAGCCGCTTACGACAAAGCGATGGCGACCTGGCAAAACGATGCCATGGTGGCAAAACGCTATCAGCCGCTCGCTTCTGCGCATGCCATCAGCCAGCAAACTTACGACGATGCCGTCGCGGCAGAGCGTGAAGCACAGGCCGATGTGGAAACCGCTAAGGTCAATCTCGATTACACACTGGTGAAGGCGCCGATCTCCGGACATATCAGCCGTTCGCTGTATACCGCCGGTGCGCTGGTGACTAACGGCCAGACCGACTATCTCGCCACCATTACCCAACTTGATCCGATCTATGTTGATGTCAGTGAATCCTCTACCGACCTGCTGCGTCTGCGCCGAGCCTTAGCCGACGGTAAGATCGCCAAAGTGGATGACAACACGGCGGCGGTCGGACTCTCTCTGGAAGACAACAGCCAGTATGGGCAGCAGGGCAAACTGGCGTTCTCGGAAGTGAACGTCGACACCGCTACCGGCACCGTGGTGCTGCGTGCGGTGTTCCCGAACCCGCATAATGAACTGCTGCCAGGCATGTATGTACACGCTAGCTTCCCGCAGGGCATTCAGCAGCAGGGGATTCTGGTGCCGCAGGAGTCGATCATGCATGACACCAAAGGCCAGCCGTATGTTTACGTGGTGAAAAGCGATAACACCATTGAGCAGCGCAGCATTCACACCGGCGAGATGATCAAAGGTGAATGGCTGGTGACCTCCGGCCTGAGCGAAGGTGAAAACGTGGTGGTGAACAATCTGCAAAGCGTGCGTGCTGGGGCGAAAGTCACCACCACCGCCGCCAACACCCATGACACGCCATCTGCCAACGCTGTCAGTCTGTCGATGACCGACGCAGCAGCGCAATAAGGGGGCGGCATGTCGAAGTTTTTTATTGAACGTCCCATCTTTGCCTGGGTTATCGCGATTATCGTGATGCTGGTGGGCGGGATTGCGGCCATCAGTTTGCCGGTCAATCAGTATCCCAATATCTCCCCACCTGCGGTGTCGATCTCGGTGACTTATCCGGGGGCCAGCGCCGAAACCACCCAGAACACCGTGGTGCAGGTGATTGAGCAGCAGTTGAACGGGTTGGATGGCTTGCGCTATCTGGAATCGAGCAGTGCCTCGGACGGCAGTGCGCAGATCATCGCCACCTTCAACCAGGGCATCAATCCGGATATCGCCCAGGTGCAGGTACAGGACCGTGTCTCGCTGGCGGAATCGCAGTTGCCAACCGACGTGACCCAGCAAGGGATCCGCATCCGTAAGTACCAAAAGAACTTCATGATGGTCATCGGGCTGATCTCCAAAGACGGCAAGCTGAGCAACGGCGATCTGGCCGACATGCTGGTATCGAAACTGGAAGACCCGATCTCGCGTACGCCGGGTGTCGGTGACTTTATGGTACTGGGTTCGGAATATGCCATGCGCATCTGGCTCGATCCCGCCAAACTGTACAAGTACAACCTGATGCCGAGCGACGTCACCACCGCCATTGATAACCAGAACGTGCAGGTGTCATCCGGTTCACTCGGCGGTTTACCAACCATTCAGGGCGCGAAAACCCAGGCCACGGTGCTGGGTAAAACCCGCTTCACCACGGTGCAGCAGTTTGAAAATGTGCTGTTGAAAGTGAACAGCGATGGTTCGCAGGTGCGTTTGAAAGACGTTGCCAGCGTGGCGCTCGGTCCGCAGAGCTACGGCATTGACGCCACCATGAACGGCAAGCCCGCGGCAGGTATCGCGCTGCGTCTGGCCACCGGGGCGAACGAACTGGATACCGCCAAAGCGGTGCGTCAGACCATAGCCGATCTGAAAGACTCACTGCCGGATAATGTTGAAATTCAGTATCCGTATGACACTTCGCCAGTGGTCAGCGCCTCGATTGAAGAAGTGGTGAAAACGCTGATCGAAGCGGTGGTGCTGGTGTTCTTCGTCATGCTGCTGTTCCTGCAAAACCTGCGCGCCACCCTGATTACCACCCTGGTGGTGCCGGTGGTGTTGCTCGGTACCTTCGGCATCCTGTCGGCCTTCGGTTACAGCATCAACACCCTGACCATGTTCGGTATGGTGCTGGCGATAGGGCTGTTGGTGGATGATGCCATCGTGGTGGTGGAGAACGTCGAGCGTGTGATGCACGAAGAACATCTCGATCCGAAAACCGCCACCATCAAGTCGATGCAGCAGATACAGGGCGCACTGTTTGGTATTGCGCTGGTGCTGTCAGCGGTGCTGCTGCCAATGGCGTTCTTCTCCGGCTCGACCGGGGTGATTTATCGCCAGTTCTCGATCACCATTGTGTCGGCGATGGCGCTGTCGGTGATCATGGCGCTGATCTTTACCCCTGCACTCTGTGCCACCCTGCTCAAGCCTTCGGCGGCTGAGCACAAGACCACCGGTTTTGCTGGCTGGTTTAACCGTAAGTTCGACAGCGGCGCGATGCACTATACGCGCGGCGTTAACAACGTTATTTCCCGTCGCGGCCTGTTCCTGGTGATCTACCTGGTGATCGTCGGCGTGACGGGCTTTTTGTTCACGCGTGTGCCGACCACGTTCCTGCCTGCAGAAGATCAGGGCTTGATGATGGTGCAGATGACGCTGCCGGTGAACTCCTCTTCACAGCGTACGCAGCAGGTGATCAACGATCTCAATGACTACCTGCAGAAGAATGAAGCCTCAGTGGTCACCACCACCTTTGGCGTGGCGGGCTTTAACTTTGCCGGTCGCGGCCAGAGTAACGCCATGGCCTTCGTGCGCCTGAAGGACTGGAGCGATCGTACCCACAGCGGGCAAAGCGTACAGGATCTGGCGAACCGGGTGATGGCGCATTTTGCCAACTATAAAAACGCCAAAATCTTCGCCATGGTGCCGCCTGCGGTGATGGAGCTGGGTAACGCCACTGGCTTCGATCTCTATCTGCAGGATACGGGCGCGCACACCCATCAGCAGATGATGGATGCCACGCACCAATTAATCGATCTGGCCAACAAAGATCCGCATCTGGCGCAGGTGCGCATGAACGGACTGGAAGATGAGCCGCAGTATCAGCTGGAGATCAATGACGAGAAGGCCAGCGCGCTGGGTCTGAGCAT
>NZ_CAJCKS010000279.1:0-4375 GCF_903970985.1 Pantoea sp. ME81
ATTGCTGGCAATGGGGGCGCTCATACCCAAGCCTCGGGTGATGATGTTGGCACGCGGGACATCAGCGCCCAACGCCCATTGCGTCGCCACGGCATCGGCACGTTTCAGTGACAGCTGCTGGTTATAATCCGCCTTGCCGTAATTATCCGTATGACCGTCAATCCGGACATGCTGAATACCCGTCGCTGAGAGATTTTTCGCCATATTGGCGATGTTGGCTTTACTGGTCGCGGTGAGTTCAGACTCATTTAACCCAAACAGGATTTTGTCCGATAAACCTAATCCCCAGCCTTCCATGTTTTCAGTAAAGCCCGCGCTTTGCATCGCTGCAATCTGTGCGGCGGTGAAACGACCTTTTGACTGACATCCCCCGCACACCAGAATACACAGCAGCAGAAAGAGTTTGATTTTCATACCCGTACCTTACTTATCCCTTTGTTTTTGTACATATGCATATCCGCACGTTCCAGAATTGATTGCACCGTATCGCCATGCTGCGACCAGGCGTAACCTATAGTGACCGAGGTGGTTATCGGTGTGCCTTCCGCGATCATAATCTTCTGCGCAATGGCTTCCCTGATCTCCTCTGTCAGCTGCAGCAGCTGTTTCTCAGTCGCGCGGCTGGTTATTAACATCGCAAACTCATCACCGCCGAGGCGCGCGACCATATCCTGTTTGTAGGCCAGTGCAAGCAGGCGGGAACCGATGGCTTTCAGCACCTCATCGCCCGCCGCATGTCCCCAGTTATCATTGATGCTCTTGAATCGATCGCCATCCAGGAACAGCAACACAAAGCGCTCATGAGCGAATTGGCCATCAAGCAATCGGGTTAATTGCGTGACAAAGGCGGCGCGGTTGGCCAGTCCGGTGAGCGGATCTTCCAACGCTTTCGCCGCTAACGACCGGTTATCACGCAGTAACGAAGCCTGTAATGATTGCATCTCTGCGAGCAACGAGTTGAGATCGTCCGAAAACAGCTGAAACTCTTTGGTCGGGCTCTCGGGAATACGCAGCGAAAAGTCCCCCGAGCTGATGACGTAATGAATCGAGCTGGTGATATTGCGCAGCGTCTGCAAAATGCCCCGATGCAAGAATGCGCTCAGCATAAAGGCGACGATCAGCACACACAGCATACCGCTGGATAAAATCATCACTGAGTAACGGATAAAATCCGTCGCCCCTTTGACCGTACCCGCCAGCGTCAACGTTCCGACGACATTTTCCGCGTGATTGATATTCACGCTCAGCGGGCGCGCGTAGATCCATTCGCGTAAGAAGTTCTCATACCAGCCATCCTGCTGCTGTTGATCTTGCCAGTTAACCAGCACCGTTTGGTCGTCCGTTACCAGTTTCGCCGTAGCAAACATGCCTTCATTGCCCAACATGGCAATTTTTTTGTGGGCGTCATAACTGTCTTCAAAGACGGTGGCAGCGGTCAGGCTGTTGCTCAGCGTTGCGGCAATCAACTCCAGGTTGCGCTTCTCATAACGCTTGATGAAAAGTAACGAAGTGGAGGTCAGCAGCAACCAGCACAGCAACAAGATAACGGCGGAGTTGATGATGCTGATCTTGCGCAGCCTGATGCGGATAGATGATTTTTCATTTTTGATTTTTTCAAATTTCATCTTATTGGCTTCCTTTGCGCGACAGCAATAACACATCCGGACTCACGCGAACGCCACTGCGAGCCAGTGAATCAAGGTTTACGGCAAACATCGGATGATCGGCATTAAAAATAAGACAGAAAGCGGCTCCAATGGCGCAATCGGTATTATTTTCAGCCAGAGAGAGAACGGCATGGCCTTTCTCCAGGCTGAGCAATTCGGTCTGTTGCTGCGGCGACTGATCCCCGAAATAGAGGGCATCACAGCGATTGCTGGCTAACTCGGTTTCACTGTTGAGATAGACCACGCTAAAGGGCAGCGATGTCGCGGTGGCACTGGCAGGAAAATTGACGTGGCGCGCAGAATTGAACACACACAACTGTGGGGCGTCGTGCAACGCCGGCCAGCGGGTGAAGCTAATGATGCCGCTGACAATACGGTTGGCTTTGTCATCTTTCGTCGCGGGGTTTTGCGCCGCAGCAGCAGGCAGGGATAGCGGCAATATCAACAGTGCCAGCGAACCGATGCAGATCAGTGCGGCTTTAAGCTGAGCCAAAAGCAGAAATAAAACTTCACGAGGGTGAAGACGAGGTTCAAAACGTAACATGACGCTATTCCGCTGGGTTCAACCCGCAAATAGTACCATCGGCATTTATAAAAGAGTACAGGTGTTCAATAGCGGAAAACGCGGACTATTTACTCTGGCAGGATAATCAGTTCCAATCATTAATAGAGAATTTAATGCAGTATTTATCTAAACATGCCGGGCGAACTGACATCGCCCGGCAGTGAATCGCAAAGATTATTCACTTAAATCGCGGCCATTGCTGGCAATCACTTTTTTATACCACCAGAAAGATTTTTTGCGGGTGCGCGCCAGTGAGCCATTGCCTTGATCATCACGATCGACGTAAACAAAGCCGTAGCGTTTACTCATCTCGCCCGTTGAGGCTGCGACCAGATCAATGCATCCCCAGGTGGTGTAACCTATCACCGGGATGCCATCGGCTATCGCTTCGCCCATTGCCTGAATGTGCTGCTTCAGGTAGCTGATACGGTAATCGTCATGGATCTCGCCGTTGGCATCGATTTCATCGCGCGCCCCCAGGCCGTTTTCCACCAAAAATAGCGGCTTTTGATAGCGGTCATACATCATGTTCATGGTGATGCGCAGGCCTAAGGGATCGATGCCCCAGCCCCATGCGCTACGGGGAATGTGCGGGTTGGTCAGCGATTTCACCACGTTCGCCGCACTGCTGTTTTTCTCGTTCATATCGGCTGAGGCACAGCGGGACGCGTAGTAGCTGAAGGAAACGAAATCCACCGTGTGACGCAGGAGTTCTGCGTCACCGTCTTGCCACTCAATTTCAATGCCTTTCTCGCGGAACACGCGAGCTGCGTAGGAAGGATAAGCACCGCGCGCCTGCACATCGATAAAGAACAGGTTCTCGCGATCTTTTTCCAGCGCCGCCCAGACATCTTCAGGGTTACATGACCAGGGATAGAAATTGCCACCCGCCAGCATGCAGCCGACCTGATTTTCGGGGTCAATCTCGTGTGCAATTTTCGTCACCAGTGCACTGGCGACCAGTTCATGATGGGCCGCCTGGTATTTAACCTGCTCTCGATTATCCTCTGGTCCGAAGACCAGACCAGCGCCAGAGAACGGGCTGTGCAGCAGAATGTTGATCTCGTTAAACGTCAGCCAATATTTCACCAGTCCGTTGAAAGCGTCAAAGCAGGTGCGGGCATAGCGGGCGAAGAATTCAATCATCTTGCGGTTGCGCCATGAACCGTACTCGGTAACTAAATGCATCGGTACGTCAAAATGGCATAACGTCACCAGCGGCGTGATGCCATATTTTTGGCACTCTTCGAACAGGCTGCGATAGAAATCGATACCTTCAGGATTTGGCGTTAACTCATCGCCTTTCGGGTAGATGCGGCTCCAGGCGATGGACGTACGAAACACGGTGAAGCCCATTTCCGCCATCAACGCGATGTCATCTTTGTAACGACGATAAAAATCGATGGCATCGTGGCTCGGATAGTATTCATCATCACGCAAGGTGAAGCGCGGTTCCAGCCCGAGTTTGACCGGCATGCGGTGTTCGCCATGCGGGATCATATCCACCGTGGTTAAGCCTTTACCGCCCGCCAGATAGCTCCCCTCCGACTGATTAGCGGCTAACGCGCCGCCCCATAAAAATCCCTCTGGAAATGTCACTTCAGACATAAAAAACCTCAGTTAATCAATTCACATTGACGGCTTTAGCAGGATCCACAACCGGTTTAGGCTGCGCTGTTTCACTCACCGGAATATCTTCAAAGCCAAGAATCAGGGTCAGAACAAATGAAAGCACCACCGACAACACCATCACGCCACCCACCCACACAATGCTCATCGGGTTGGCCGGATCAAAAAACTGTACGCTGGTAAACAAGCCGGGTGAGGCCATGGAGTGGCTGGCGAGCCCGCCGATGCCGGCTACCGCGCCACAGATAAATCCGCTGATCAGGCTGGCGATCAGTGGTCGTTTGAGTCGCACCGCAACACCATAGAGAGCGGGTTCCGAGATCCCAGCCACAATCGCTGAAGCTGCTGCGGCAAACGCGGTCTGACGCAATTCCGGATTCTTGGTTTTGAAGGCTACGGCCAGCGATGAGCCGCCGAGTGACAGATTGGCGCCGATTTCAGATGGCATCACCATGCCTTCTTTGCCGGTTTCCGCAATAGTCTGGATGATGGTCGGGGTGAAGACGCGGTGCAT
>NZ_CAJCKS010000280.1:0-4358 GCF_903970985.1 Pantoea sp. ME81
GGCCATAGGGACCAGTCATACCCGATGTCACACGCACCCCGGTTTCCCGCAACGCCTTCTGCATCTGGCGCGACATGCGGTTTATGGTGGCGGCTGGCCAGCCAGGATTGATAAATTCATGAGTTAACTGCAGATCGCGGATACGAATCTGTTGTGCCACGGTGTGAATCAGATCCTGCGGATCGGCAAAACGATTCACCAGTGGGTTGGTATTGAGCGAAAGCGTTAAGGGCATGATTACGCCTCCTTACGCAGCGGCACGGCCGCAGCATAGGTCGCGTCAAACCATTGGCTAAAGGCCTGCTGCTGAACTTCGGTCAGATGCAACTTGTGCTTAGTGCGACGCCACAGCACATCCTCCACCTGCTGCGCCCACTCATTTTCTACCAGGTAGCGCACTTCGGCTTCATACAACTGTGCGCCGAAATGGCGGCCCAGATCGTTTATCTCACGGGCGTGACCCAGCACTTTCTCAATGCGCGTGCCATACAGGCGCGCATAGTGTTTGCGTAGCGGCGCTGGTAACCATGGCCAGCGCGTTTTCACTTGCTCAAGGAAGCTCTCAAAATCGCCATTTGCCATATCACCGCCCGGCAAAGTGGCCTCGCGTGTCCAGTCTTCACCCATATCAGGGAAGAAGGGCGCAAGCTTCTGGATAGCGTGTTCTGCCAGCTTGCGGAAAGTGGTGATTTTGCCACCAAACACATGCAGCAGCGGGGCGTTTTGCTGATCGTCGAGATCGAACACGTAGTCACGCGTCACGGCAGAAGGGTTACCTTTGCCATCGTCAAACAGCGGACGCACACCCGAGAATCGGGTAATCACATCGCTGGCGCGCAGTTTTACTTTGAAGTAGCGATTGACCACATCGATAAGGTACTGCTGCTCGCTGTCATCGGCGGTCACTGCTTCCGCTTTGCCCTGCCACGGAATATCGGTGGTGCCGATCAGGGCTTTATCGCCTTCATAAGGGTTGATGAAAATGACGCGTTTATCGGTGTTTTGCACCAGATACGCCTGCTGGCCTTCCCAGAATTTCGGCACGATGATGTGTGAACCTTTAACCAGCCGCACGCTGCGGTTGCTTTTGGTCTGGGTGACCTGATTTACGATATCCAATACCCACGGGCCGGCCGCATTCACCAGCACTTTGGCAAACACCGTGCGCTGATTACCGCTGGCCTCATCCTGAATCGTGACTTCCCACTTGCCGCTGATACGTTTGGCCGACACACAGCGGGTACGCGGCAGAATCGTGGCGCCGCGTTCCGCAGCATCCACGGCATTCAGTGCGACCAGGCGTGCATCATCGACCCAGCAATCGGAGTACTCGAAGCCTTTGGTGTAGCTATCGAGGATTGGGGCGCCTTCGGGATCGCGCATCAGATCAAGCGATCGCGTGCCGGGCAGCTTTTTGCGCCCGCCTAAATTGTCATAGAGGAACAGCCCTAAACGCACCAGCCACGCCGGACGATCGGTCGGGCTATGCGGCAACACAAAGCGCATCGGCCAAATGATATGCGGTGCGGCATTCAGCAACACTTCTCGCTCGATCAGCGCCTCGCGTACCAGTCGGAATTCATAATATTCGAGATAGCGCAGCCCGCCGTGCACCAGTTTGCCCGAGCGCGAGGAGGTACCCTGTGCCAGGTCATCTTTTTCACACATCATCAAGGACAAGCCGCGCCCGGCCGCATCACGTGCGATGCCCGCGCCATTAATGCCACCGCCAATGACAAACAGATCCAGCGTATTTTCACTCATGGTGTACTCCTTAAAACTTATTCAGTGCATGCCAGGCGGCAGGGAGATCGCTGCGGATCTGCTGATAATGGGGAAACAGTTGGTTATAGCGCTGCGACAGTTCAGCGGAAGGCGGTTCAGGCGCATCCAGCAACGGGCGCACCCAGGTTTCCACGCACTGCGCCATGGAGGGATAGGCGCCAATCGCCACCGCTGCCATCATCGCGGCGCCCGCTGCACCGGCTTCATCACGCTGGCTGATACGCACTGGTGCGCCAATGCAGGCAGAGAGGATCTGCCGCAACGGCTGAGAACGCACCGCGCCGCCGGTAAGACGAATTTCACCCGGCAAAGTACTGCCCATCGCCTGATAACAATCACGCGCGGCCATGCCGATGCCTTCAATCACGCCGCGCACCAGGTCGGCAAAATTGTGCTGATAGTTAAGTCCGGTGAAGCTGGCGCGCGCGTCAGCGTTGACGAACGGCCCGCGTTCACCGGCAATTGAGATGTAGGGATGGAACAGCAGGGTGCCGGGTTCGGCTTTGTTGAGCCACTGGTCGATATGCGCCACTAGCCGCGCATGATCAATTTCACAGCCAAAACTGCTCAGCAACTCACTGGCCACATTCAACAGCCAGTCGAGATTGAGGGTAGACGCCATATTGGTTTGCACCTGCGTCACATAGCCCGGCCAGGGCAGCGGAATCACATAGCCAGTTTGCGCTGGATTCAACCACACCTCATCAATGGTTACACTGCGCAGATGCACCCCGGTAGAGCCGACAATTGAGCAGGCAGTATGGGCTTCGCCGGTATGCACGCCTGCGCCCAGCGCGGTCATTGCCATATCCACGTAACCCAACGAAATCGGTGTACCCGCGCGCAGGCCGGTGAGCGCAGCGGCCTCTGCTGTTAACGGATGAGTGATTTGCGTGCCATCGATAATTTCCGGCAGCAGATGACGTCGATGTTCCAGTCCCAGCGCCGCGATGACGGTATCGTCATAACGCTGGGTGCGGAAGTTACCAAAAGTGAAGCTGGCCTCGGAAGGATCGGTGGCACGAATGCCAGTGAGATTCAGGTAAAGCCAATCTTTGCAATGCAGCGCCACTTCACTCTTTTCCAGCAGCTGCGGAAAGTGCTGGTCCATATGCGCCATCTGTGAACCCTGCTGGCAGGTATTCAGCCCGGTACCCGTGGCCTTAAAACGCTCTGCTGCAAGGGCGTGCTGGTTTAGGGCATCAACGGTGTGTGCCGCACGCGCATCCAGCCAAATCCAGGCATCCTCTACCGGCTGATTATTGGCGCCCACCAGCCAGGTGCCATCCCCTTGTGCGGTGACGGCCACGGCCACCACGCGGGAAGAGAGATTTTCCACACGCTCGCCCAGTTTCCGTATCGCGTCCACGGCATCTTGCCAGGTCTGCGACATGGATTGCTGCGCGGCACCACCTTCGCTACGGTAATAGCGGTTACGCACGGAGGCGCACGCCAGCTGTGTGCCTTCCAGATCAAACGCCACCGCTTTCACCACGGAGGTGCCGGAATCCAGACCCAGAATGATATCGCTGTTACCCACGTACACCTCCGAAGGGAAGAAAAGTTGACCCATCACGTCGTGTTAATTCCCTGTGATGAATTTGCTAAATAATGTCTTACACCACTTCTCATGGAGATAACATATCCCATGTATTATTTTTCGATAAAACGAATAAATTTCACTTCGGTTAGCGAGTTTGATCACGAAAATGGCGGTAGTACACGACAATATGAAATGAGATATCACATGAAGAAGGCTTGTATGGCGTGCTTTTATTAGCGATTAAGGCGTTAAGGTGTGAATTTAGCGATCCAGATCGCGCTCCTGAAAAATTCGTGAACCCCCTGTTGACAATTTAGTCACATCAGCACAATCCTCATCACAAGAGTTATCACATTTATAACATTTAATGCGGCGATTATCGCAGCAGATAACAGTGAGAGGTCACGTTATGTCCGATGTCTCAATGCTGGCACAGCAGCTCTCCCGCAAGCGCATCCGCCGCTACAGCATCATCGGTGTTGTGGTGGTTGCGGTGATTGCCGCCATGGCCATTGACACAAAAGTGGTGAAAATCGGTTCCGAGCAAGATGTGCAAGAGCAAGGTTTCTCGCCGGATAGCTACGGGGAGAAAACCTTCCCCGGTATTCAGCAGGATGTGGAAGCGCGTGCGGTGGATGCCAAAACCCTCGCCGATGCGCTGAAAGCCAATCAACAGGAAGCGGTACAGAAATACGGTGTGGGTTCGCCGCTCCCGGTGATCCCCGTCAAGCTGGAGGGTGTGGTTCAGTCAGGGCAGATGGGCATCTTCCCGCTGAAAGTGGCCGGCTTACCGGAAGGAAATGTGATTCGTCTACAAACCGGCCCCGCAATCACCGGCACCGACTTGCGTGACGCCAGCGGAAAAATCCAGTTCGGCGATTTTACCAACCAGATTGAGTATCAAAACGCCGGTTCGGCGATCAATCGCGCCATGAAAGCCAAAGTACTGGATAAGTTGGATCGTGATGCGCTGCCCGGGAAAACCGTGCAGGTGGTCGGGGTGTTCCGTTTGCTCGCGCCGAATAACTGG
>NZ_CAJCKS010000281.1:0-4332 GCF_903970985.1 Pantoea sp. ME81
ACTGCTGATGCTGCGCCGTCATCGTCAGGTGCTGCCACTGCGCTGGTTAACACCGAGCTGGCAGCCGGATTTGGCGCGAAATCTGGCAAAATTCACCCTGATGGCGCTTATCACCTCCGTGACCCTGCCAGTGGCGTGGGTGATGATGCGTAATCTGCTGGCCGAACAGCAGGGGTGGGCGCAGGTAGGCCTGTGGCAGGGTGTGACCAGTATTTCCGATGCCTATCTGCAATTTATCACGGCGACTTTTAGTGTCTGGTTACTGCCGACGCTGGCGCGACTGGAAAGTAAGCCGCAGATTGCGCGTGAAATTGGGCGTGCGCTGCGTTTTGTGTTACCTGCAGTGGCGGCTGCGAGTTTCTGCGTGTGGTTACTGCGTGATGTCGCCATTTGGCTGCTGTTTTCACCGCAGTTTACCGCGATGCGGGACCTGTTTGTCTGGCAGTTATGCGGTGACGTCTTTAAAGTTGGCGCCTATGTTTTCGGATATCTGGTGATCGCTAAAGCTTCACTGCGCTTTTATATTTTGACGGAAATCAGCCAGTTTGTGCTGTTAACCGCGTTCTCACATTGGCTGATTCCATTACATGGAACCGCCGGAGCCGCACAAGCCTATATGGCGACTTACGTGCTCTACTTCGCCCTTTGCTGTGGCGCCTTTATGATTTATTGCCGAAAAAAATGACTTTATTTCACGTGCTGGGATCGGATATCCCACATCATAACCATACGGTGTTGCGCTTCTTTAATGAGGTGATGAGCACCGAATTGCCGGGTGCTGGACCGCGCCAGTTTATGGTGGTGACTTCAACGCCTGAAGCGCTGCAAGCTTATACCGCGCTGCAAATCGAAAGCTATCCCAGCAAGCGCGCACTTGCACAGGCGGTAATGTCCCGTGCGGCTGATCGTACGCAACGCTTCTTCTTTCATGGACAATTCAATCCGCAAATCTGGCTGGCTTTGCTCAGCGGTAAATTACGGCGTGAGCAGGCATTCTGGCATATCTGGGGCGCTGATTTGTATGAAGAAGGGCGTGGCCTGAAGTATCAGTTGTTTTATCTGCTGCGCCGCCTGGCACAGCGTCGCATTGCTCACGTGTTCGCAACGCGTGGGGATTTGCACTTTTTTCAACAACGCCATCCGCGTGTGCCCACTTCACTGCTCTATTTCCCAACACGCATGCCCAATGCCGCAGTGCCGGGTGGTAGCACGAGCGGTGATTTCACCGTGCTGTTGGGTAACTCAGGCGATCGCAGCAACAACCATATTGAAGGCTTGCAGGCGATTCGAGCGCAGTTTGGCGATCGGGTGAAAATACTGGTCCCGCTGGGCTACCCGGAAAATAATCATGAGTACATAGAAGAGATCAACACGGACGCGCAGCGCCTGTTCCCCCAAGGTCAGGTAACCTTATTGCGCGACAAGATAGATTTTGACACCTATCTGCAATTGCTCAGCGACTGTCAGCTCGGCTATTTTATGTTCGAGCGCCAGCAAGGCATTGGCACGTTATGTTTGCTGATTCAGGCCAATATTCCCTTTGTGCTGAACCGCAAAAATCCGTTCTGGCGCGACCTCAGCGAACAAGGGTTGCCGGTTCTTTTTAGTGAAGATGCACTGGATGCGTCGAGTGTGGCTGAAGCTCAGCGGCAGCTGGCACAGTGTGATAAATCCGCGATTGCCTTTTTCGCCCCTGGTTATCTGGCTGGCTGGCGCAACGCGTTGACCCTGAGTGAAAGGGAGAGAACATGAGCCTGATGCAGTTTAGTGGTCTGCTGGTGGTTTATCTGTTCTCGCTGGGTTTCATTTTGACGCTGACCTGGCGGGAATTTAAACGGGTGCGCTTTAACTTTCACCTGTTCTTCACCATTTTATATTTGCTGACTTTTTATTTCGGGTTCCCGCTAACTAGCGTGTTGGTGTTCCGTTTTAATGTGGAAGTGGTGCCGCCGGAGTACCTGTTGCAGGCGTTGCTGGCCGCGACCAGTTTTTATGCGATTTATTACGTCAGTTATAAAGTCCGGTTGAGGCCGATCAACGCTGCACCGCGCAAACCCTGGTTGCAGATGAACCGAGTCGAAACCCATCTTACCTGCCTGTTACTGGCGCTGGTGGCGATTGGCACGGTCACGGTGTTCTTCATGCACAACGGGTTACTGTTGTTCCGACTCTCTGCGTATAACCAGATTTTCTCCAGCGAAGTGTCCGGCGTAGCGCTCAAACGCTTCTTCTACTTCTTTATTCCGGCGATGCTGATTCGTTATTTCCTCAACCCCACGCAGCGCCAGTGGCTAGGGTTTTTGCTGGTGTCGGTGGCGTTTGGTTTACTGACCTATGCGCTGGTGGGCGGGACACGCGCCAATATCATCATCGCTTTTGCCCTGTTCCTGTTTATCGGTATTACGCGCGGTTGGATCACCTTGTGGATGCTGGTGGGCGCAGGCGTGATGGCGATTGCGGGCATGTTCTGGCTGGCGCTGCGGCGCTATAACCTCGATGTGGTGGGCGATGAAGCGTTTTACACCTTCCTGTATTTAACGCGTGATACTTTCTCACCCTGGGAAAACCTCGCGCTGTTGTTGCAGGACTACGACAAAATTGATTTCCAGGGCTTAGCACCGATCTGGCGTGACTTTTATGTCTTTATCCCGAGCTGGCTCTGGCCTGGCCGTCCATCGATTGTGCTTAACAGCGCCAATTACTTTACCTGGGAAGTGCTGAACAACCATTCAGGACTGGCGATTTCGCCGACGCTGCTGGGTTCGTTGCTGGTAATGGGCGGCGTGTGGTTTATTCCGCTGGGTGCGATTGCCGTCGGCTGGCTGATGAAAGGGTTCGATAACCTCTATCTGCAAGGCCGTGATGCTTCAAACCGCTATAGCGGGGCGATTCTGCAGAGCTTCTGCTTCGGCGCGGTTTTCAATATGATCGTGCTGGCGCGTGAAGGGCTGGATGCTTTCGGTTCGCGCGTGGTGTTCTTTTGCATTATTTTTGCTGCCTGCATGGCGGTGGCTAAATTGCTGTACTGGCTGTTAGCGCGCGCGGGTTTAATTCGCTCACGTAGCGAGCCGGTGGTTCACAGCCTGTCTTAACCTTTGGGAACATGATTCATGAAAACCGATAAGCCGCGCTATAACCTGCGCGGTGTCGATCTTCACGCCTTTAACGACATGGACGGCTTCCTGCACTTCTTGCTGCCGGATGGCAAACCGCGCTGTGGCACGCTGGTGGCGATGAATGCAGAAAAGATGCTGACGCTGGAAGAAGATGCGCAACTGCGTGCACTGATTGCTGAAGCGGAATTTAAATATCCGGATGGCATTAGCATTGTGCGCTCCTTACGCAAAAAATATCCGCAGTTGCAGGTTAGTCGCATTGCTGGTGCCGATCTGTGGGAAGCCCTGATGGAGCGCGCGGGCCGCAGCAGCATTCCGGTATTTCTGATTGGTGGTCGTCAGGCGGTGCTGGATGAAACCTGTGACAAACTGCGTCGTCAGTGGAATGTGAACATCGTCGGCAGTCAGGATGGCTATTTTGCCCCGACAGAGCGTGAGGCGTTGTTTGCGCGCATTGCGGCCAGCGGTGCACAGATTGTCACGGTGGCGCAGGGCTCGCCGCGTCAGGAGTTGCTGATGCGTGACTGCCGCGCGCACTGGCCGCATGCACTGTATATGGGCGTGGGCGGTACCTACGACGTTTTCACCGGCCACGTTGCGCGTGCACCGCGAATCTGGCAGAAATTAGGTCTGGAATGGCTCTATCGTTTGATTCGGCAGCCATCGCGTTGGCGCCGCCAGTTAAAACTGCTGAAATATTTGCGCTATCATTGGCGTGGCGATCTTTGATATCGCCGATTTATTCAGCAATATCATCAGTGCAGGCAGCAAAACTGCATTAATAATCGACGGAATGCACAAAGCGTAATCAAACGCGTTTTTTTTATAAAAAAGCGCTGGACAGTATGAGGTCAAGCCCGTAGTATGCCCATCCGCAACGGCGCTACGCGCCCGTAGCTCAGCTGGATAGAGCGCTGCCCTCCGGAGGCAGAGGTCTCAGGTTCGAATCCTGTCGGGCGCGCCATTTAGTTTGTGCGCAAGAGCTTCGGTGGTTGGTTTTAACCGCGTTATGCAGTGAAAATAGTAAGCAGAGATGCTTACGCACCAGAATTATGGTGGCTATAGCTCAGTTGGTAGAGCCCTGGATTGTGATTCCAGTTGTCGTGGGTTCGAGTCCCATTAGCCACCCCAAATTTTGCTGGGCACGCGATGGTGGCGGAATTGGTAGACGCGCTAGCTTCAGGTGTTAGTGTTCTTACGGACGTGAGGGTTCAAG
>NZ_CAJCKS010000282.1:0-4310 GCF_903970985.1 Pantoea sp. ME81
ATTGATGAAGGGGCGTTTTATCAGCAAAACCGTCAGGGGCGCAGTCAGTTGGTGTCGACTTTAGTGGCTAACGACACTCAGCTGCCGCAATGGCTAAAAAAACACTGGGCGTTTGAAACCGGCTTTGCCTTTCCTTCCGGACATACCATGTTTGCTGCCAGCTGGGCGCTGCTGGTGATTGGCTTACTCTGGCCAAGGCGCCACATCGTGACCGTGGTCGTGCTGTTTGCCTGGGCTACCATGGTCATGGGCAGTCGTTTACTGCTGGGTATGCATTGGCCGCGCGATTTGGTGGTGGCCACCCTGATTTCCTGGCTACTGGTTACGGTTGCCACATGGCTAGCGCAGCGTTTTTGTGGCCCGCTTACGGTGCCGCGCGAAGAGCAGCAGGAGATTGAACAGCGTGATGATGGATTGTAATTTCTGCGCGCGCCCCCATATGATTGATTGCGCTTACGGAAAATGCACTAAGTGATGTGCTGATAAGCAGCATCGACGGCACTTTTTTGGCATACTTCTACTGGATAACCTCACGACAGGACGCATTGTGAAATATTTGCTGATTTTTCTCGTGGTTTTGGCCATTTTTATCATCTCCGTCACGCTTGGAGCGCATAACGACCAAATCGTCACTTTTAACTATCTGCTGGCGCAGGGTGAATTCCGCATCTCCACATTGCTGGCGAGCCTGTTTGGTGCCGGATTCCTGCTCGGATGGGCAATTTGCGGTCTTTTCTGGTTGCGGATACGTGTTTCTCTCGCCCACGCGCAGCGCAAGCTGAAACGCATGCAGGCGCAGAACGAACAATCAACGGCTGTGACAAATTCTTCTACTGCTGGTCGTCGGGATTAAGTTTCGATGCTTGAATTGCTGTTTTTGCTTCTCCCTGTTGCTGCGGCGTATGGCTGGTATATGGGCCGTCGTAGTGCACATCAGGATAAGCAACAGGAAGCCAATCGTCTGTCACGTGAGTACGTTGCCGGCGTAAACTTCCTGCTTTCCAATCAACAGGACAAAGCTGTCGATCTCTTTCTGGATATGCTGAAGGAGGACAGCGGCACAGTTGAAGCTCACCTGACGCTCGGCAATCTGTTCCGTTCACGCGGCGAAGTTGATCGCGCCATTCGCATCCACCAATCCCTGATGGAAAGCGCTTCCCTGAGCTATGAACAGCGCCTGTTGGCTATCCAGCAACTGGGACGCGATTACATGGCCGCCGGGTTTTACGATCGCGCCGAGGACATGTTTAGCCAGCTTATTGATGAAACCGACTTCCGTATCGGTGCGCTGCAACAGCTGATACAAATTCATCAGGCAACCAGTGACTGGCAGAAAGCCATCGAAGTAGCGGAAAGATTGGTCAAGCTCGGCAAAGAGAAGCACAAGGGCGAAATTGCCCATTTCTACTGCGAGCTTGCGCTTCAGGCGCTGAGCAGTGACGATCTTGATCGCGCCATGAGCTTACTGAAAAAGGGTGAATCGGCCGATCACCAAAGCGCGCGCGTTTCCATTATGATGGGCCGCATCTTTATGGAGCAGGGCGAATACGCTAAAGCAACGGCTCGCCTGCAGCGCGTGCTGGATCAAGATAAAGAGCTGGTCAGTGAAACCTTATCGATGCTCGAAACCTGCTATCAGCGCCTGAGTCAGCCCGAAGATTGGGCGCAGTTTTTACAGCGCTGCGTTGAAGAGAATACCGGCGCGGCCGCTGAACTTTACCTCTCTGACATCCTCGAACAGCAGCAGGGGCCTGAAGCGGCGCAGTTATACATTAATCGCCAGTTACAGCGCCATCCGACGATGCGCGTGTTCCATCGCTTGATGGATTTCCACCTGCATGAAGCAGAAGACGGTAGGGCTAAAGAGAGCCTGATGGTGCTGCGCGATATGGTGGGCGAACAGATTCGCACCAAACCGCGCTATCGCTGCCAAAAGTGCGGATTTACCGCGCATGCGCTTTATTGGCATTGCCCATCCTGCCGCGCATGGTCTTCTGTGAAACCAATCCGCGGACTTGACGGCCAGTAACGGCCGTTTTTTTATTACAGTCGCACTATAGTTACAACATACTATGGCCTTGAATTATCTAAGTGACCCCTAGCTCCGTGCAGCCTTCGGTCGATCATCGGTTTAAAGCGCGCTGTGAGATTGTCGGGAAGGGCATGCACGGGTAGAATGCTTGCCGTTTGTCCATTGCGCCCGCGGGTGCCTGCCTTTGAGGAAACGTTATGCCTGTAACCACTTCACCGATTCTGGTGGCGCTCGACTATCATAATCTCGACAGCGCACTGCAGTTTGTGGACCGCATTGACCCGAGCCAGTGTCGCCTGAAAGTCGGCAAAGAGATGTTTACGCTATTTGGCCCGTCACTGGTGAAAACACTGCAGTCGCGTGGTTTTGACGTTTTTCTCGATCTGAAGTTTCATGATATTCCGAATACAACCGCGCACGCGGTAGCCGCGGCTGCCGATCTCGGTGTGTGGATGGTTAATGTTCACGCCAGTGGCGGGGCGCGGATGATGAATGCGGCTCGTGAAGCGCTGCTGCCTTTTGGCAAAGATGCGCCATTGTTGATTGCGGTAACCGTATTAACCAGCATGGATGAAGACGATCTCAGAGGTCTCGGCATTACGCTTTCTCCCGCTCTGCAGGCGGAACGTCTGGCTCGCCTGACGCGTGAGTGTGGCCTGGATGGCGTGGTCTGTTCCGCTCAGGAAGCTGAGCACTTTAAACAGGTGTTAGGTCAGGATTTCGCACTGGTGACCCCAGGTATTCGTCCGGCAGGCAGTGATGCGGGCGATCAACGCCGTATCATGACGCCACAGCAGGCAAAACTGGCTGGCGTGGATTACATGGTGATTGGGCGTCCGATCACCCAATCCAATGATCCGGCTGCAACGCTGCACACTATCCTGCAAAGTTTACAGGAGGCCTAATGGCTCAGGACAACCGACTGGTTTACTCCACTGAAACTGGCCGTATCGTACAGGAAGAAGAAAAAGCGCCGCGCCCGCAAGGGGACGGCATAGTGCGCATTCAACGCCAGACCAGCGGCCGTAAAGGCAAAGGCGTCTGCCTGATTACCGGTATTGATCTGGATGATGATGCGCTCACTAAACTGGCGGCAGAACTGAAGAAGAAGTGTGGCTGCGGTGGGTCACTCAAAGAAGGCGTCATCGAGATTCAAGGCGATAAACGCGATCTCTTGAAAGCACTACTTGAAGCCAAAGGCATGAAGGTTAAATTAGCCGGCGGTTAATAAAAACGGGCCGCACACTGTGCGGCCCGTGATGCTGTAGATGCGCTGCGTAGCCTGAATCTTTATCGTTATTTAGAAACCTGATGGCCGATAATACCGCCAACGGCTGCACCACCCACTGTACCCAGTGCACTTCCGTTAGTCAGGACAGAGCCACCGATTGCACCCGCACCCGCCCCGATGGCGGTATTACGGTCGCGTTTTGACCAGTTCGAACAACCACTCAAGGCAACAACCAGGGTGGCAGCTAATACCGCAACGGTCATACGTTTCATTGTTGTCGTCATCTCTTTCTCCTTGATTGTATGTACAGAGGCAACCTTGTAAGTATAGATGTTGCGCAACGAAGTACGTCATCCCTGCGTGTCATTCATTGTTCACTTTGATGCCCGCGTACAGCGCTTTAAAGGGCGAATTAACCGGTGGAAACCGTACCGCTCCTGACTTTAGCCAGCTGAAGCAAAGCTAAATTCCTCCAGGATAGAAAATTCTTAATTCACGCCACACTTCTCCGGTCTCAGCGACTTTCCGCTGCTTTTACAGCGATTCGCTCCATAACGTTTTCTCCGCTCGTTCAGCACAATTCAGCTATCACAGTTCGCAGGAGAAATAATCATGCTGGAATCGCTCAAGCAGCAGGTGCTGGAAGCCAATCTGGATTTACCACGCTATAACCTGGTCACCTTTACCTGGGGTAACGTCAGTGCCGTTGATCGCGAGCGTGGCTTGCTGGTGATCAAGCCATCGGGCGTGAAATACGAGAAAATGCAGCGCGACGATATGGTGGTGGTGGAGTTAGCCAGCGGCAAAGTGGTGGAAGGGGCGCTACGTCCGTCATCCGATACGGCCACCCATCGCGCGCTGTATCTTGCCTGGCCGGAGGTTGGTGGCATCGTACATACCCATTCACGCCACGCCACAATCTGGGCGCAGGCCGGACGCGACATTTTGGCTCTGGGTACAACACATGCGGATGATTTCTACGGCACCATTCCCTGTACGCGTGCGATGAAGCGTGAAGAGATACAGCAAGAGTATGAATGGAATACC
>NZ_CAJCKS010000283.1:0-4297 GCF_903970985.1 Pantoea sp. ME81
GTCATTATGACCGAAAAGTTGTTGGGCCTTGACCCCGCGGCCCCGGACATGACGCTGTTGCTGGTGATGCTGCATACCGGCACGATGTTCGCGGTGATTGTTTACTTCTGGAATAACTGGCGGGAGACCTATTTCAGTTCGGGCCGTGCATTTAAGAAGAATGTATTTTTAATTATTCTCGCCACCGCAGTGACCGGCGTAGTGGGTTTGGCGCTGATGAAGCTGATTAAATATTTCTTCGCCGCAAACGCCGACACGTTTGAAATAGAGTCGTTGTTTAGTAACAGTAAAATAATCGCCAGTGGTCTCGCTGCCGCAGGCTTATTAATTATCCTCTCTTCACGCCTGAAAGAAAAAGATCGCGGCGAACTTTCGCCCTTAAGCGCTGCAGGTATTGGTTTCGTTCAGGGTTTATGCCTGCCATTTCGCGGTTTTTCTCGTTCTGGCGCCACGATTTCTACCGGTCTTTCATTGGGTGTGGCACGTAAACGTGCGGAAGAATTTAGTTTTGCGTTAGCCGTGGTGCTGACACCGGCGGTGATCGTTAAAGAGGGCCTGCGTGCTTTCAGTTCAGGTTCTGCTGGTACGGTCGCAGTGAGCAGCGGCGTGCTTCTGCCCAGCCTGGTGGGCATGATACTGAGTTTTGTCGCCGGACTTCTGGCGCTACGCTGGCTTTCCCGCTGGCTGGAGCATGATCGCTGGCATCTGTTTGGTGGCTATTGCTTGTGCGCTGCGGCACTGATTGGTTGTTTGGGTTGAGGCATCATGGCTGTCTAAATGCTACCCGAAAAGGGAAACAGCAGGTTTTCCTGCTGTTTCCTGGATATTAGCGCTGGGGATAAAATTAACTTTGTGCACTCATTAAGCGCACAGCAAAACCAAAGAACAACATGCCGGTGAGCATATTCCCCAGTTTTACCAGTCGAGTGCGGTTTTTCAGAAAGCGAACCATCACGTTGCCCGCCATCAGCAAAATCAGGTAATAGCTCAGGCTGATCAGTTGAATCATCGAGCCCAGCACTGCAAAGGCAGGCGCAGTGTGAGTGACTGCTGGATCAATAAACTGGATGAAAAAGGAGACGTAGAACAGAATGGCTTTCGGGTTGGTCACGCCCAGCAGCAGTGCGCGCAGGAAATAATTTTCTATTTTAACGGCTTCAGCGGGCTGGTTACCTTCGCGCTTGCGCAATGCACCCAGAATGATTTTTACGCCTAAGTAGAGCAGGAACATCGCGCCCAGATACTTCACCACCATAAAAATGTGCGGACTGGTGCGAATCAGCGTCGCAACACCGGCCCAGGCAAGGAAGATCAGAATCAGATCACCCATCATCACCCCTGCTATCGCCTTAGACGCCGCTTTAGCACCGCGGCTCATCCCAGTACGCAGCACGTATAAACTGTTTGGGCCGGGCAGCAGAATAATCACCAGCGCACCCGCCAGAAACGTCCAGACATTAATAATTCCTACATCGTGCAACATAACAACCACTACTCCACCGCCATGCAGGTTGATTCGCCCGATGGCTTTTGTTTTGATTTGACAGGTGAAAATTGACAGCGGATCGCGCTGCAATTGGGCCGATATAGTAGCAGATGACGCTGTGCCATGTCGTCCGACGACTGCGTATCACTGAAAGAGTCATAGGCGCCTGCCAATTAGCGCTATATAATCCATTGCATTACGCTGCAGGGATAACTCATGAACACAACGCTTAACCGCCTGATTCTGGCGGGCTTACTCACCTTTACCTCTTTGAACACCTTCGCCAGCCGTGTGGTGACCGACCAAATTGGTCGTCAGGTGACGATTCCCGATCAGGTCGATCGCGTGGTGGTGCTACAGCACCAAACGCTGAACCTGCTGGTGCAACTCAACGCGACCGATAAGATCGTCGGCATCCTCGCGAACTGGAAGCAACAGTTGGGTGATGGCTACGCGCAGCTGGTGCCTGAACTGACACAGAAAGCCATGCTGGGCGATCTTACCCATGTGGATTTAGAAAAATTGGTGGCGCTGCATCCGCAGGTGGTTTTTGTCACTAACTACGCGCCAAAAGAGATGATTGACCAGATTTCGGCGCTGGGCATTCCGGTATTGGCTATTTCCTTACGCCATGACGATGCAGGGGAACAAGGCAAGATTAACCCCAGCATGCAGAATGAGAATCAAGCTTACGATCTCGGCATCAAAGAAGGGATTACCTTGATTGGTGAGGTGGTGAATAAGCAGCAACAGGCCAAAGAGCTGATTGCCGCGGCGTTTGCCGGACGTAAACTGGTGAGCGATCGTCTGCAAGGTTTAACTGAGCAACAGCGTGTTCGTGCTTACATGGCCAATCCGGACCTCACCACTTATGGTTCTGGCAAATACACCGGTTTGATGATGTTGCACGCGGGCGCCTACAACGTTGCGGCATCGACCGTTCAGGGTTTCAAGCAAGTCAGCATGGAGCAAGTTGTGGCGTGGAATCCTCAGGTGATTTTTGTCCAGGATCGCTATCCTCAAGTGGTGGATGAGATCCAACAAGATCCACGCTGGCGCACCATTGACGCGGTGAAGCATCATCGGGTCTGGCTGATGCCGGAATATGCCAAAGCCTGGGGCTATCCAATGCCAGAAGCTATCGGCTTAGGTGAGCTCTGGATGGCGAAGAAACTCTATCCGGAAAAATTCCGCGATATTGATATGCAACAGCAGGCTGATCGCTGGTATCAGCATTTTTATCGGACCGCCTATCATGACAACGCTGCACATTCTGGCAGCCGGTAGTCTGCGCGGTGTCTGGCCGGATCTGATGACAGCCTTTCATCATCAGTCTGGCCTGACGACCGACACCCACTTTGGCCCTGCAGGCTTACTTCGGCAGAGGATTGAACAAGGTGCACGCTGCGATCTGTTTGCCTCCGCCAATCTTAAGCACCCGGCCACGCTGTTACAGCGCGGTCTGGCAATGCACACCGGCAAATTTGCCGCTAACAGCTTATGCTTGACCGCCAGACGTGACGTTGTCACCGAAAACGACACCTGGCTTTCACTTTTACAACGTGACGACCTGCGGCTGGCAACATCGACGCCGTTAAGCGACCCTTCCGGCGATTACACCTGGCAGCTGTTTGACAATATCGGACAGGTTTATCCAGGCTGCGGTGAAAGGTTGAAACAGCGCGCGCGTCAGCTGGTGGGTGGCATCGATAGCCTGGCTGTCCCCACGGGCGAACTGGCAGCACAATGGTTAATCGACCAACAGCACGCAGATCTCTTCATTGGCTACGCCAGCTATGCTCCACGTCTAATCAATCATCCGCATTTGCAGGTATTGAGCATCCCGGAACCGTTCAACATTCAGGCGGAATATGGATGGGCGACTTTCACCCACTCTGCTAATCCCCTTGCCGCCTTTATCAGTACAACAGCGGCCAGAGCCATTCTGCAACAGAATGGTTTTGCCTGAATGCTGTTCAAAAACGGTCAACGTAACAAACTGCGCACGACCATGCGTGCGCCGAGCAGTTCGACTCTTAAACGATGAATGATTTTGCGATAGCGGCTGGTTCGCTGTTGAGTTTCCAGCACACGGCGCAGCAAAATGCAGTAATCCATCACCAGTCCTGGCGTCCACGTCATGCCTTCTGCGCGGCTGCGTACCAGACTCAACAACCAAAAATCGGGGTTGAGGATGACCCAAAGCCCTTTCAAACCGTGTTCACCCAACAAGCCTTCAGTCGCAACGTCCAGCGCCTGTATTACGCTGGTCGAACAGTTACGTGATGTGAGGTTATAGCGGGTATCGGTTGCATTCGCGCGCCAGTAATTGCGCAAGGCTGCCTGATTGTAGTGCGTAAGAACCAGACGTTTATCAGGGCGGCACCATCTTTTGATTTCACTTTCCAGCGATGGCAGTAAACAACCCTCAACGTCGAACTCCTCTTTCGCGCGCAGCGTTTGCAGGAAACCGCGCAAGCTGCGTGAAACGTCATCAACCGGGTAGAGGCTGATATAGAGTTCATCACCCATCTCTAACGATGTATGGCCGGTTGATACTTCACCGCGATGGTCAATCGCTGCGACCCAGCGGTCAAACCATGGACGACGTCCGGCGACATCGCCCGAACCCAACGGCGTCCAGATGTAGACATTGAGCGGCACACTGGTATGCCCAGCCTGCAGCGGCGGATGCTCATAATTCAATCCATGCGGCGCACGCAGCCCTTTGCGGGTAAAGAGAGGCAGTGCGGTGACACTGGTGTTCTCTGGCAGCGCATGAATTTGCGCTCCCATAAACAAGAGATTGAT
>NZ_CAJCKS010000284.1:0-4157 GCF_903970985.1 Pantoea sp. ME81
GTCACGTTATAAGTCGCACTCATGCCCACCAGAGCGTAGGGCGCCACCTGGCGGGTTTCGCTGCCCGATGTCGCTTCCCCTTTATAGTTCAGCTTCTTCGGTTTCTGACGACCATACCAGGTTAACGTTCCCTGAACCGAGAGATCATTGGTGGCCTGCCAGTCCAGCGTTGAGTTAATGGTGTACTTCGGAATGATCGACAGATAATCGCCGGTGGTTTTATTCTCGTTATCAATGATGTAGGTGAAGTTATTATTCATTTTCACCGAGTCAGTGATCGGGAAGTTCAGCGTGCCCTCGAGCCCCTGAACCACGGCTTTTGGCACGTTCTCCCACTTGTACACATCCGACGTGCCGTTGTTATAAACCGGGCTGTAGCCACCTTCGATTTTGTCGTGATAGTCATTGCGATACCAGGTCAATCCGGCCTGAATATCGTCATGGTGATACTCAATACCAATCTCTTTGTTGACGCTGGTTTCAGCTTTTAAATCACTGTTACCCTGCAAATAGCAGTAACCGGAACTGGCATAGCACCCCTGGCCTTTACTGAACAGCAGATAGTTGGGGTTGGTTTGATAGAGATTCGGGGCTTTCCAGGCACGCGCGATGCCCAATTTGAGCGTGAAATCGTCACCCAGATCCTGCGAGAGGTTGAGCGCCGGGCTCCAGTTGCTGCCGCTGATGCTTTGATGATTGAAGCGGATGCCGGGCGTCAGGCGAGTGGAATCAGTTAGCTCGATGTTATCTTCAGCGTATACGCCATAGATATCCGCCGAGCTATACAGGCTGCGTCCATCGCTGGTGATGCCGTTTACCGTGCCTCCGGCCGTCGTCGTTTCGGTATTTGACGCGGGATCTTTCATCGCCTGATGATTGAATTCCGCCCCGAGGGTCAATGTCTGATTCACCCATGCTTCCAGCGGGATATTCACCTCAGAATGCAGATTGGTGTCATACAGCGAGATGGTGGAGAAACCTTCATTCGATGGGCTGAAAATCCCGGCTATGCCGCCTGACAGGCCCTCATTGAGACGGGTATTGCGCGTTTTTTCAAACTGCACGTAGTTATTGGTGGTGACACCGCTATCCCACGCGCCTGTATATTTCAAACTCAATGTCTGGCGATAGAGCACATTGGTCTCTTTGCCGTAATACTTCTGCACCAGCGCGTTGGTATTGGTGTTCTGCGTATCCCCGGCATACAGATTGCCCTGACGACTAAAGCCGGCATCCAGTTCCAATGCCTGGCGCGGCATAAACTCCCAGCGCAGGGCAGAGTGGATATCTTTGTTAATCGAACCCTCACGGCCCGAAGGATAGCTGCCGGCATAGGAACCAATACGCGGTGTGGTATGGCTCTCGTTAATGTCCTGCGCGTCAGCCTGGGTTTTACTCCAGTTGCCGTACAGGCGCAGGGTGAGGTTATCGGCCAGTGCGCCGCTCAGGCTGGCGTTATAGCGTTTTGTGGCGCCTTCATCTTTGTGTTCCGGCGCATTGAAGTAGGTATTGAAATTGCCATGCCACTCGTCAGTGGTGGGCTTGGTGATGATATTGACCACACCCCCCATCGCACCATTACCGTAGAGTGCCGCCGCCGGGCCGCGAATCACTTCAATGCGGTCGATCATCTCGGGTGGCACCCAGTTGGTATCACCGCGCGTATCACGCTCATCGCTCCAGCCATAGCGTACTGAATTGCGACTGCTGACCGGCATGCCATCGATCAATATCAATGTATTTTCCGGGCCCATGCCACGAATGTCGATTTGGCGGTTATTGCCGCGCTGGCCGCTATTGGAGTTCCCGGTGAGATTGACGCCGGGCTGAGTGCGAATAATCTCGGCCACATCGCGCTGGATAGGGTGTTTCTTAATGGCTTCGCTATCGATGGTGGAGACGCCCGGCGCCTGAAGAGTTTGTTCTCTGGCTGTCACCACCAGGGTGTTTTCAGCACTGCTTTTCTTATCGGAAATTGTCAGTGGTTTCTGCGGTGGGTTTTCTGCGGTTTGGCTGTCTTGTTTCGTGTTGTCATCAGCCTGAACAGCTGGAATCTGTAATGCTGCTGCAATAACGACACTGAGCAGCGAGCGAGCATAGATATGCTTTGCCATGATATTCAACCACTTCCTTGTAGGAGTAAAAAAGAGAAAATACCTTAGTGAGAATGATTCTTAATTTCAATGGCGGTGTGGGTTTTCGATACTATCTAGCGCAATCGATTTAAATACCGGAATAATTTTTAAAGTTGAATGCTCTCAATAATGCAAAATTCTTATTAATTTCGATCATTACAATCTTTGACGACAAGTCTAAATCCATAAAGGAATCTGAATGAATGCCGATAACCTTCAGGAATAGTTCACAAGAAGGATTATTTTGATGCTAAATGGGATTGGCAACAGCGTTCTACGCAACCTGATTTCTGCGGGTTCAAGCGTAAATACCACCGCAAACAGCAAGGCAGCACAAAGCCACTTACAGGCTGAAGCGTCCACGAAAGTGACATTCAGTGAAGCAAGCGAGGCCATTGCCGCCATCTATAAAATTGTGCCGGCACAGGTACAAAGCAGCGGCACGATCAGCAGCAGTTTACAGGCGCAACTCAACGCGGCAGCGCAGTCGGACGGCGTTGGTATGAACGCTATCGGCAGTAGTTTGCTCAAGGGCCTGGTGCAGAGTGGTGACAATGTCACGTTAAGCGTGCCCGCAACCTCATCAGCCAACGGCACCAGCAACAGTCAGAGCGCGGTGGCGCTCACCGTGACCACACAATCAGGGATTGAAGTGAGTCTGCAAATGACGCGCCAACAGGGTGGACTGGTGGTGGAGCTGAATACCAGCGGGGGTAAACTCAACCATGATGAAGCCGCAGCCATCAGTCAGCTCTCCGACGGCTTGCAAAAAGCGCTGGACGGTTTGGATGCAGGGACCACACAGCTAGATATCAGCGACCTGATGAAGTTTGATACCTCGCAGCTGAAAAGTGTCGATTTGAAGACCGATCTGCGTAATGGCGACAATGTGACGCAGTCCCTCAACCTTCACGCAGATGATAAAGAGCGCTGGCTCGGTTTTCACAACGGGGATGTCAGTATCAAGCTCGATACGGATGTGTCAAAGCTGACTCAGGCAGGCAGCGCCGAACAGCAGGCGGCCGCACTCGATCAGTGGTCTGCCAAATTTGATCAGGCCGCAACGCGTGGGCACGGCGATCGCGACATGCTGAATCTCTTCAAAGCCAGCTTCCGGGCGCTGAATACCACGCAAGGACAGGCAAGCCACAGCGTGAATACCCAGCGAGTGATCGCCATTGATGCTAATGCCGCCAAAAACGGTGCCATTAGTGGATTGGCCGATTTTTCTGCCAGCTATCAGCAGACGCCGCGCTCTGATAATCCCTATAAACCGGAGGAGCAGGACACTTTCTCTTTGGACGTCGCGCAGCAAACCCGCTCGCAGCAACACACTGATAGCCAGGATTTGACACAGGATACGCTGTTCAAACTCAAAGCCAGTTTCCACACCGCGCTGGATTCTGACGGGGCAGCGAAACTGACGGCACTTAAGTCATCGCAAAATTACCGCTATCATCTGATTGATGATGAAGAGCGCAGCCAGACCGTGGTTTCGCAGAACAAAAAAGGTGAGCTGGCTGCGCAGACCACGCAGCAACTCACTCAGCATGAGACAGTGAAAAGCTATCAGCAAGCCAAGCTTATCGATAGCGTGGAGATCCCGCACAGCGAGAAAAAAGTCTCTTCTCATAATTACGCCCGCGCACTGTTTGACCCCGAAAATTAATCAGGATCCCCTGTGCGATCCTGATACGGGGACACTGGCCCGCTGAAAACCTGCACGTCATTATGGTTGCGCTCGCGGTAGCAGGCGGCCTTCAGGCCGCCCACTTCAGCGAATCTGTAATTCCTCCAGCGCGGTCAATAGCGCATCGACTTTCGGCAACAGCTGCTTGCGGCGCGGCCATATCAGCGTCAAAGCCAATCCATCTGGCTGTTGTTCCGGCAAGATGATCTCCAGTTCACCGCGCGCCAGCGGCTCGCGCACCAGCCAGGAGGGCATCTGCGCCACGCCTAATCCGCCACACAGTGCCTGCACTTGTGCATCCACGTCACCCAGTGCCATCCGGTGTGGCACAT
>NZ_CAJCKS010000285.1:0-4053 GCF_903970985.1 Pantoea sp. ME81
ATCCCATATAGCCAGCCCGCGAATGCCACTACCACAGAGGCTGCTAACAGTGTAGCCAATGCCGCGCTGCCTGCCTGTTGCGCGAGCACCCACACCAGCCAGGCATAAGCGCCAAACATCGGGAAGGCTAAACCGCGCTTCAGTACATCCATCCATGCGCCTGGACGAGGTAAGAATCTCGCCAGCTGAGGGAAAAGAGAAATCAGTGTGAAAGGCGCTGCGAAACCGAGTGCCAGGGCGAAGAAGATCACCAGCGCCACAGCAGGGGGTTGCACCAGGGCATAGCCGATCGCACTAGCCATAAACGGTGCCGCACAAGGGGTGGCAACCAAAATCGCCAATACGCCAGTGAGTGCAGAACGTAAGAAGGCGCCGCGATTGATTTCAACGGATCCAACACGTTGTACCGACAGGCCCACTTCAAATACGCCAAGTAGATTGAGCGCAGCGGCGAGGATCACCAATGATAGCAGGGCGATCACCAGTGGGGACTGTAACTGGAATCCCCAGCCTACAGCAGCACCGCCTGCACGCGCGGCCAGCAAAATACCCGCTAGCGCCATCATGGTAACGACCACGCCCAGTAAAAAGCCTAAACCTTCACGACGCGCGTTGGCGGCATTGTCAGTGTGGCGCAACAGGCCGAGCGCTTTCAGGGAGATGACCGGAAAGACGCAGGGCATTAAGTTCAGAATGATGCCGCCAATAAAGGCGGCCAGCATGGCGGTTAACATCGCTGGCCTCTTTGCTTAGTTAGTTTGCGGATGTGCAGCGTCGTACTGCTTCACGGCGGCGAGGGCTTTCTCGATGTGCGTATCCGGGTTTCTATCAGTGTAACTCAGCAGGATGTCGCCATTAGGCGCAATCACATAAGAGGTGCGATCGGAAAGGGTTTTGCCTTTCATCTGCATGGTGGTTTGATACTGAGCGGCCACTTTAGCACCTGGGTCGGCGGCAACAGCGAATTTGTCACGGCACTCCAGTTTAGAGAAATCGCTCACCTGATCGGTATTGCCTGCAGTCACACCAATAACTGTGGCGTGCATTTTGGTGAAGTTGTCGGTGGCTTCGGCGAAGTCATGCGCTTCAATCGTACAGCCCGCACTGAATGCGGCCGGGAAGAAGTAAAGCACCACTGGCCCTTTTTGCAGCGCTTTTTGCAGCGAGAAGGTCAATGGTTTGCCGGCTAATGCACCTTGCAGTTCGAAATTTGGTGCCTTTGCACCAACCGGCAGCGCGGCGCTGGCGTTAAAAGCGGTGGCAGAGAGGCCCAATGCGGCGGTGATGCTCAGAGTACAAACGAGGGTTTTAAACGATTTCATTATCTGCTCCTGCGATGTAAGGGAGGTCCGGTTTAAGTGACTCAATACATCAGTTCGCTGGAGGGGGCGGAAAGGTTTCGGTGCCAGAAAAAAAAAGTTAAATTAGCGACGCAATGTGACTCATGGAAAAAGAGGCTAAGAGAGATGAATCGGAATTATTTCAGTAAAATCATTTTGTTAATTGGGTTGTCTTGCTCGGCCACCGCGTTGGCGGCACCTGTCATTGATAGCGATGTGGCTTCCCTGATCAATCAACGCCTGTCCTATATGAAGGATGTGGCCGGTTATAAAGCCGCCAATCATCTTGCGATTGAAGATCTGCCGCAAGAAGAAAAAGTGCTGGCCAGTGCTGTGCAGCAAGCCGAAAAGCTGGGCTTAGCGGGCGAGTCAGTGAAACCCTTTGTGCAGGCTCAGATGGATGCAGCAAAAGCGATTCAATATCGCTATCGCGCAGATTGGCTCTCCACACCTGAACAAGGTTGGCAGCCTTTGCCGCTGGATCAGGTCAGAAGCAAAATTAATGTGCTGAGCGCCAGCATTCTGAGTGGTATCCGTGCGCAGTTAGCGCAGGGCAAACCCTTCACCGATAAAGCCGCCTTTCTGCACACGCTTGATCAAGCGAATCTGGAACAGGATGATAAAACGAGGCTGTGGGAAGCCCTGCAGAAAATTAGTCTGAAGAAGTAACGGTTATTCATAAGAGGCGTATTAAGATTACGCCTCCCTAATATGTCGTTTACCTTTAAGACTGCAATATTATCCACGATATCCCCACCTCGGGATAAAATTCAGATGACCAACGATCCACTCCGCCACCTTTTCCTTATAACCCCAACTGAACTCCCTATGTCCTGCTCAAGAATCCCCTCTGCTATAACTGCTGCGAGTTGATAACGCGTAGGAAAAGTTTTTCATGGATATTCGTAAAATTAAGAAACTGATCGAACTGGTAGAAGAGTCTGGCATCTCCGAGCTGGAAATCTCTGAAGGCGAAGAGTCAGTTCGTATCAGCCGTTCACCTGCAAACGCTGGCTACCCGGTCATGCAACAGGCTTATGCTGCGCCAGTGATGCAGCAGCCTGCGCTGGCGACCGCCGTTGCGCCGATCGCTGCTGCGCCTGCAGAAGCGGCTAAGCCAGAAATCACTGGCCACATCGTGCGTTCTCCGATGGTCGGAACTTTCTATCGCACGCCGAGCCCGGACGCGAAAGCTTATATTGAAGTCGGCCAGAAAGTGAACGCCGGCGACACTCTGTGCATCGTTGAAGCGATGAAAATGATGAACCAGATCGAAGCCGATAAATCCGGCGTTGTTAAGGCGATCCTGGTGGAAAGCGGCCAACCGGTTGAATTTGACGAGCCGCTGGTCGTCATCGAATAACGAGGCGAAGCATGCTGGATAAAATTGTCATTGCTAACCGCGGTGAGATCGCTCTGCGTATTCTCCGCGCGTGTAAAGAATTAGGCATCAAGACCGTTGCGGTTCACTCAACCGCTGACCGCGACCTGAAGCACGTGCTGCTGGCGGACGAGACCGTCTGCATCGGCCCGGCACAGTCGGTCAAAAGTTACCTGAACATCCCTGCACTGATCTCCGCCGCCGAAATCACCGGCGCCGTGGCGATCCACCCGGGCTACGGTTTCCTCTCTGAGAATGCCGATTTCGCCGAGCAGGTTGAGCGCTCTGGTTTTATCTTCATCGGCCCGAAAGCCGACACCATCCGCCTGATGGGCGACAAAGTGTCTGCGATCACCGCGATGAAGAAAACCGGCGTACCGACCGTGCCAGGTTCTGACGGCTCGCTGACCGATGACATGGATAAAAATCGTGCCATCGCCAAGCGCATCGGTTACCCGGTCATCATCAAAGCCTCTGGTGGCGGCGGCGGCCGTGGTATGCGCGTGGTGCGCAGTGAAAAAGATCTGGAACAATCCATCGGCATGACGAAAGCGGAAGCCAAAGCGGCTTTCAACAACGACATGGTCTACATGGAGAAATTCCTCGAGAACCCGCGTCACATCGAGATTCAGGTGATGGCCGACGGCCAGGGCAACGCCATCTATCTGGCGGAACGTGACTGCTCGATGCAGCGTCGTCACCAGAAAGTGGTCGAAGAAGCACCAGCGCCGGGCATCACGCCGGAACTGCGTCGCTTTATCGGCGAGCGCTGTGCGAAAGCCTGTATCGATATCGGCTACCGCGGTGCGGGTACTTTCGAGTTCCTGTACGAAAACGGTGAGTTCTACTTCATCGAGATGAACACCCGTATTCAGGTGGAGCATCCGGTGACCGAGATGATCACCGGCGTGGATCTGATCAAAGAGCAGCTGCGTATTGCTGCCGGTCAGCCGCTGTCAATCAAACAGGAAGACGTGATTGTTCGCGGTCATGCGGTAGAGTGCCGTATCAACGCCGAGGATCCAAATACCTTCCTGCCGAGCCCAGGCAAGGTCACCCGTTTCCACGCGCCAGGCGGTTTTGGCGTGCGCTGGGAATCGCACATCTATGCCGGCTACAGCGTGCCGCCGTACTACGATTCCATGATCGGCAAGCTGATCACCTACGGTGACACCCGTGAAGTGGCCATCGCGCGCATGAAAAATGCGCTGGCGGAACTGATCATCGACGGCATCAAGACCAACGTCGAGCTGCAGATGAAAATCATGTCCGACGAACATTTCCAGCAGGGTGGCACCAACATCCACTATCTGGAGAAAAAACTCGGCCTGC
>NZ_CAJCKS010000286.1:0-3948 GCF_903970985.1 Pantoea sp. ME81
CATGTGGCTATTCCCAGGCTTAACCTGGGCAACCATGGTGTTCATCGTGGGAGTGTTGGTCTCAATGCTGTTTATGCCGGCGCATCGCTCTGAGATCATTGCCACCGGTCTACTCACGTTGGCGGTGTTGATCACCAGCCGCATCGTGCATCGTAAACGCGCCTTACGAGAGCGCGAGGCGTTAGTGGCAGTGCGATCATAATGCCAGAAATTTCCGGGCTGGGAGGCCCGGAAGCCTTACTCATATTGCACATCGATACTGATCGACTCTTCCGGCACGTTAATCACCACAACGCATTTATTCCACACCGGCTTCCCTTCGGTCATATCGTGCTCAACGAAGTAGTGTTGGAAATCTTTCAATGCTTCAGTTAAATCACCAATTGCCTGTGCATCCGGTTCAAACCAGTCTGGCTCGCCGTTTTCATCCAGATAATCGAACTGGTATTCACCGCCCTCGTCATCGGCAAACAGTTCAGCTTTTACGATTAATTCGCGTGCACCTTGCGGTCCACAGCTGAAAACAATCATCGCGATGCGGCGGTAAAGGTCTTCATAGGTCATGGCAGTGTATTCCTGTTTTTGGTGAGTTCCAGTCGGCAGCGTTCGTCATGGATGGCATAACAACGTTACCGAGGGCTCTTATTGACTTTAAGGCTGATGAGAAGAGAATGAGGCTCTTCGAACAGTAAATTGAAAAAAATGGAGTTTATCATAGCCTGTTCCGCGCGTTTTCCCCGTATAACTACCGTGAATAAAATGGCCACGCTATTGGCTGCACTGCTTTTAGCCAGCTGCAGTTCCGAGCCGCCTAAATCACTGGTCACCCCGTTCCCGACAGTAACGCCGAAACCGCATCCTGTTCAGCCCGTTGCCAGCGCAGAACCGGTGCGTGGTGTGTGGCTCACCACGGTGTCGCGCCTTGACTGGCCGCCCATTGCCTCGGTGAATGCCAGCCCGGCTAATCGCATCAGCCAACAGCAAAAGGCGCTGACCGATAAGCTGGATAAGCTCAAAAGTCTCGGCATTAATACCGTCTTCTTCCAGGTTAAACCCGATGGCACAGCGCTGTGGCGCTCTAAAATCCTGCCCTGGTCAGATATGATGACCGGAAAGATTGGGGAAGATCCCGGTTACGATCCGCTGCAGTTTATGCTGGATGAAGCACACAAACGCGGTATCAAAGTGCATGCGTGGTTTAACCCTTATCGCGTTTCTACCAACGTGAAACCCTCGACGGTAGCAGAACTCAACAACACACTCTCCCTGCATCCAGCCAGCGTTTTTGTGCTCCATCGTGACTGGATTCGCACCGCAGGTGATCGCTTTGTGCTGGACCCAGGCATTCCTGATGCCCGCGACTGGATTACCAGCATCGTGGCGGAGGTGGTTGCAAATTATGATATCGATGGCGTGCAGTTTGATGACTATTTCTATGCGGAATCACCCGGCTCAACGCTGAATGACAGCGCCACCTTCCGCCAGTATGGTCAGGGATATGCCTCAAAAGCGGACTGGCGTCGTCACAATACCCAGCAGCTGATTGAACAAGTGTCTCGCACCATCAAGCAGTTAAAACCGCATGTCGAATTCGGCGTCAGCCCCGCTGGTGTGTGGCGCAACGTATCCCACGATCCCGCAGGCTCAGACACGCGCGGCGCGGCGGCCTACGACGAAGCTTATGCCGATACACGCAAATGGGTGCAGATGGGCCTGTTAGATTACATCGCGCCACAGATCTACTGGCCATTTTCACGCCAGGCTGCACGTTATGATGTGCTCGCGAACTGGTGGGCCAATGTAGTCAAACCCACGCACACCAGGCTCTATATCGGTGTAGCGCTGTATAAAGTCGGTGAAACCTCCAAAATGGAGCCAGATTGGACCATTAATGGTGGCGTGCCGGAACTGAAAAAACAGCTCGACCTTAATGACTCTGTGCCACAAATTAACGGCACTATTCTGTTCCGCGAAAACTACCTTAATCAACCGCAAACTCAGCAGGCGGTGAATTATTTACGCAGCCGTTGGGGAAGTTAATTTTCAAAACAACGCCGGTAGTTTCTGCTCTCTCGGCGTTGTTAACGATGTAGTGCTCTAATGTTGATTAATAAAACCGATTTTTATTCGCACAGACCAGAGCTTTGATATTTTCATTCTGAATCATTATTCTTCTGTTATATACGTGGCACTCTTGCAACACCTGAATTAACGTTTCCATACTGTCAATATTAGAACTTAAATTCAGGTACATTGCGTTATTCATTTCATACGCACACACAATCGATTTTAGCCTTTGCACTAATGCTCCGTCTCTGATAAAAGCATGCAAAACGGGTGATATCCAATACGCTAACTCAACGATATCCGCAATTTTCTCTTCCAGACAACGTATTACTGAAGATCGATCAATAAAACAGGCATCTTTCCAGATTGGTTCGTTATGCGCTACGCGATTTCTTAATACCCTGACGGCTTCCACTCTACGACGAATAATATCACGTTGTTTAAACTGCCTGTTTTTACCTGTTACCATCGGCATTTTCTTGAACGCAGTGGCGAAACCCTTTGGCCAAAGATATCCCTTACTGGCATCGCCATCATAAAAACTCTTATCAAGAATATGCTCCCATACACTGAAATCAGTCTGAGAAATAATCTGATCCAGGGTCGGGGTGGCTAATGTATCTTTGCCTAATTTTTTCTGCAGCATCTTCCGTGCGTTTCTTTCGGCTTTTACTATGCCACTCTCAAAACCTTTAACTTTAGCAGACTTAACCAGCTTATCTTTACCATCACATTTAACATCAGAGTTTATCTCACAACTCAAACTGTAGGGGATGACGTTAAACCAATGTACATTATGTTCAGTTGTAATATATTTCTTACCTGCTTCGTTAATGGCATTACGTAAAGCGACTTCAATCAATTGTATCAGACTACAAAAAGCACCTGACAATTCAAGATTCCAGCTATACAGACCAAATAACTCCGCATCATCAGCAATAGTAAATGTGGAACGATAGCTTGATAGGCGAGCAGAAGAGGTTAGCTTTACCATATCGGTAAAATCAAAATTTTTAGGCATGTGATGCATTATCCAATTTCCATATCGTGGAAGACGTTATACCGCTGATTTCTATTCGGCGATATTGCAATCCTTAATTTATGCGATTAGAATTCCATTTGTAGCTAGTCTGACGTTCTTCTCCCGACTCGTACGGTGCCAGATCCAAGACATGAAGCGCAAGAATCAATGCCCCAGCCAAGCTGGGGCTTCTTGTTTCCAGGATGCAATCAACGTCAGCGCGACTGTTCAACTCCCGCCAAAGCCTCTTCGCTCTGCATCAATGCAAAAAACGATTCCAACTCGCGCAGCATCATCGATGCGGCAATCGACAATTGACGCTGTGGCGCCACACACAACGACAATGTGAAGGGTTTCAATACCGTGTCGATTAGCGGAATGAACTTCAATTCTCCCCGGCGATACTCGTCAACAATATCCAGCCAGCACATCAAACTGATGCCCACCCCATCACGGACCAGCGAGCGCAGCATATGAATGTTATTGGTTCGGCCAACTTCATTCAGGCGAATACCGGAACTGTTTACCAGCGCTTCCAGCGGATCGGCCAACATCAGGGGCGCGGCAGGAACGATAAACGGCCAGGATTCACAGTGGCTGAAGCGGATAGATTCCAGATTTGCCAGCGGATGTTGACTGCTCACCACAATTCCCAGGCGTAAATCAGCAAAGGACTTTACCAACAGCTCACGCGAACTTTGCGGGTTCAACATGATGCCGAAATCTGCATCTCCGGCGGTTAGCGCATTGGCAATATGGATATTGCTCATGGTGGTGAGTGTGAAGGAAATGCCGGGGTACTCTTCGCGAATCCGTTGCAGGATTGATGAAAAAAAGCCGCGATTTATCGCATCAATGGT
>NZ_CAJCKS010000287.1:0-3939 GCF_903970985.1 Pantoea sp. ME81
ACAATCGTGGATGAGGTCATCAGCGAAGGGGTAAAGCCTGATGCAGTGATCCTTTCCATTGGTGGCGGAAGCATGCTGTCCGGCATCGCTCAGGGGCTGGAGAAACATCAGCTTGGCAATATTCCGGTTTACGCCGTGGAAACCCACGGTACGGCTTCTCTTCACGCCTCGCTTAATGCCGGTAAGCTGGTACGTCTTAATAAGGTCAGCGGCATAGCCACGACGCTGGCCGCAAGTCAGGTGTGCGAAAATGTTTTCAATGTGGCCAGACGGCTGGATGTCAGAAGTATGCTGGTTTCCGACCAGGAAGCGTTGCAAGCCTGCCGGCGCTTTCTCGATGACCATCGAGTGCTGACTGAGCCGGCATGCGGCGTGTCACTCTCACTCTTGTACGATCGTAAAATCAGGTTTAACGCTGCTGATAATGTACTGGTCATTGTTTGCGGCGGAGCATCGGTCACGCTGGAAGGTATAGCTGGCTGACAGAAAAGCAAACTAATTCTGCCGGGGTTTATGCGCTGATAATGTACTGGTCATTGTTTGCGGCGGAGCATCGGTCACGCTGGAAGGTATAGCTGGCTGACAGAAAAGCAAACTAATTCTGCCGGGGTTTATGCATAAAAGGGTTTCGCGAATTGTCGGTTAGTTAACCTTTAAAGTAAATTAAGTCCGCGTTGGCACAAAGCAAACAGGCGCGCGAGTCAAAGCCCGCTTGAGCGCAGGCTGTGTGAAAACGCTGACCTAGAACTGAAGTGCGCGCACCTACGCAAAATCTGGAATTGCTCGACTGGTTAGATGAGCCAGAATTTACGTATGAGCGCAATTTTCAGCCTTGTTTCTCGCAGATTGAGCGACCAAAACAGTTTTCACACAACCTGGGCGACAAGCGGACGACAAATGATGGCGCCAGGGAGGTTCTGCCACAATAAACATAACTACCCTGCCACCAACTTACGCCTCAGGCGGTAAATGGTGGATGACCACGACCTCGGAATCCATCTCTATGCGGGGGTAGTGGTCACGCATCCCTTCCAGCAGTTCGGCATCCGGCCATTCCTTGCTTTTCCCAAGTTTGGCAGCGACGTCAGAAAGCGGCATCCTTTCAACGCGCGTGACCCACACCATAACCGTGTCGGAGGCATCCTGCACGTTTACGTAAAGCATCGGGCCCGGCACAATTTCACGCTCCCGCCAGCGGATGGTGTGAAGTTTCATGCCTGCGCGGACGTCCGGCAGCAAACGGGGTACGATCTCAAGATTCTGCAATGACATTACCTCCGGTGAAAAAAGGCTCCCTGCAGCGGGAGCCTTCAGCACATATAGCAACAGTAACGGTGTATCACCCTGGTGAGGCACACTACAGTTATCGGCCTTCTCAGCGGGCACATAAGCGCAGCCGGCATCTTTTTTCTTGGTCCCTGACAGGCGTAACGCTTTTAACACAAAATTATGTCAGGTTAGTCGGTGCCGGTAAGGCGAAAAAAGTAGCGCTGGTTGCCTGCATGCGTAAGCTGCTGACCATCCTGAACGCCATGGTCAAAAGCGGGATGTACTGGGAGGACCATTTTATGCCACCCCAGAAAATTTAGTGAACGAAAAACGCAGTCCGGTTCTGAGATAAATGTCATCAGAGCTGTTTTGATGCCACTCTGAAGAAATTCTGCAGGGCCATCAGCGCTCTGCCGGTCATGACTATTTCCGATACCATCACGGCGTCATGCTGTTTCAGCCTGGCCAGGAAGACGGGGTCTCTCATGAAGGGGATGAACGTACCAAAAGCCAGCTTCAGATGCGTCAGGCTATTGGCCCACACGTCCAGAGAACGATGCTCGCCCTCACTCAACTGCGTAAGCAAATTATCCGTTTGCACTTTGATTTCTGTAATGCGCCGGTACTTTTCATGCATGCGTTCAGGGGCCTCGAAATAATAGTTTTTTACTGCACAGAGATTATCTGCCGCTCAGCGACGTGTGGTCACAAGAGGACGGCGGCAATGCCGCCACCCTTTATTCAGATGCCTTAAACCCTGAAGGCCTCGACCATTCTGCGTAACGCGTGTGCCTGCTCAGACAGTGACTGTGAGGCAGACGAGGATTCCTCAACCAGCGCGGCGTTGTTCTGGGTCACCCCGTCCATCTGGCTGACGGCAATGCTGACCTGAGAAATACCCTGCATCTGTTCGGATGACGCCAGTGAAATGTTATCCATGGCCTCGGCCAGCTCACCCACCATACCCACGATTTTCAGAATACTGTGGCCTGCATCTGCTGCTGCGACTACGCCGCTGTCAACGACACTTACTGCCTCCGCCATCAGTTTTTTAATGTCATGCGTGGCATTCGCACTACGCTGTGCAAGCGTCCTGACCTCACCCGCCACAACGGCAAATCCCCGCCCTTCTTCACCTGCCCGGGCGGCCTCCACTGCGGCGTTTAAGGCCAGAATATTTGTCTGGAAGGCGATGCTTTCAATTACGGATGTAATATCCCGCACCTTCGCGGCGCTAACAGATATGGCATTCATTGTGTCTGACATGCGCTGCACGTCCGCTTCACCCGTACGGGCAAGCAAAGCCGTTTCGCGGGCTGACTCGGCGGTCTGCTGAGCACCAGACGTGTTGCTTTTCACCGTGGCGGTCAGTTGCTCCATGCTGGCTGCCGTTTCCTGCAGCGCGGCTGCCTGCTGCTCGGTACGCGAAGAGAGCTCAGTATTCCCCTGCGAAATTTCATCCGCAGCCAGCGCTACGGAGCCGGCGGAATCCTTTATCTGAGAGATAAGCCCCCGTAGATTTGTCTGCATACCATTCAGTGAAGCCAGCAAGCTTGTTTTATCATTGCGCCGCAGAATGACCTGACTCGTCAGGTCGCCAGAAGCAATTGCTGCTGCGAGTATCTCAGCATCTTTTGGTTCCCCGCCTAACTGGCGCATCAGCGCCCTGACTATCATAAAAATGGTCAGAAAAGAGAACAGGACTGAAAGAGTCGTGAGTGAGAGAAGCAAAACGGAAGCCTCACGTACAGATGCGCTGTTAACAGCTACCGTGTCCCGGCTGAGCTTATTCTGTACATCGGTCAGTCCGTCCAAGGCATCAGACAGAGCCTGCTGAGCCGGGCGCGCCGTGTTCAGCAGATAGTCGGCGGCTTTTTCTGACTGGTCATTGTCCATCCCCATTTTTCCTGCAACTGTCAGCGTATTCAGAGCGGCACCGTCTGAGGACAGAATACGGTCTAACGCTGATTTTCCTTCAGGTGAAGCGTTATGCATCATACTGGTAACCAGTTGCTCACGTTCCTGAAGATACTTTTTATGTAAATCACTGACCTTTTGCCATTCACTTTTTTCCTGCTCAGGGTCTTTGAGCAGAACGATGTCTCTGACTAAAACTGCCATGTTATTAACAGCAGCACGCATGTTCAGGACAAGCGTAAGGCGCCTCATTTTGTAATTTACCGTATCTTCCATGCCTTGCCGGGATTCACTGAGCGTGTGCAGAGACAGGCCGGTGCAGATTAAAAAGCAGATAACCAAAAAGCCGTAGCCTGAGAAAAGACGAACCGATATTTTCATTTTTTTTCCCTGGTGGGGTGGAGAACACCTCCTTTATCGGCCTGGAGCCAGATACTAATAGCTTTGATGAGTTACGAACTGTTACAACCTCTCTCAGCACAGTTGCTTGTTTGCGAGGCCGACCGGCTACCGTGAGGGCCCGCACTTTATGCCCGTCGCTGGCCGGCCGAAGGACGGGAGGTGGCATAAATGTGGAGCGCAGCGACGTCATCATCCGTAGCATTGACGACAGCTGGCAGAGTGGCCAGACATCAGTTTCTGACAGGTGCCGGTACGAGCTACAGTTTATTTACCCCTGGTGAATACGGATAAGATAATCCCGTACCGGCACCGGTTAATTTAGCACAGCGGTGTGACGTCGCCACCGGCCGC
>NZ_CAJCKS010000288.1:0-3890 GCF_903970985.1 Pantoea sp. ME81
GTGTTGAACGTCATGGCGACAACTCTGCTCTTAGACCGGGCGCACACTCTTTCCCTACACGGCGCGCTTCCGAGCGGTGAAGCGCTGGCTCCTGACAATAAGACTCTGTTTAGCGCCGATGCCGTCGCAGGCAAAGCGCCAACCACGTTACCAGAACCGCTGGCAGCGACGTTTGGACCGCTGCTTGCGCTAAGCAAGGGTGATGCGGGCGGGCAGGGCAACAATAACCTCAGCTTGCAAACCTTTATGACGCGTGTGAATCGTGTACGTCTGAAACTGCAGCAGATCACCAACGCGGCCGATCCGCAGGCCATGGCGCAGTCACTTGCTCAAAGCGTGTTTCAGGGGAAATCGGGGGATTTGGCAGACACCCGTGATTACGGCAGTCTGATGTCAGCCAGCCTCGGTCAGGAGTGGAATGGCTTTGGTGATAATGTCTTTGTGCGTCCGCTGGAGCAGGCCTGGCAGCAGGTGCTGTCACCGACTTCGGAAAGTCTGAATAGCCAGTGGCAACAATCGATTGTCAGCGAATGGGAGAAGTCTTTTGCCGGGCGCTATCCGTTTAATGCCACCCAAAGCGATGCCTCTCTGCCGCTGTTGGCGAAATACCTGCGCAGCGACACCGGGCGCATTGATGCCTTTATCAAATCACGTTTAAGCGGTGTGTTGCATAAAGAAGGCAACCAGTGGGTGCCGGATGCCATCAACAGCCAGGGCATGCAAATCAACCCAGACTTCTTGAAAGCGGTGAACCAGCTCAGTGCGCTTTCTGACATTCTGTTTGCCAGCGGTGATGCGGGAATGCGTTTTGAACTGATGGCACGCCCTTCACGCAATGTGGTGCAGACCGACATCACCATTGATGGGCAGGACATCAAATATTTCAACCAGATGGAGAGCTGGAACGCGGTGAGCTGGCCGGGCAATGTCTTCAAGCCTGGCGTATTGCTTAACTGGTCAAGTGTCAGCGCCGGGAGTCGCCAGTACGCCGATTATCAGGGAAGCTGGGGGCTGATTCGCTTGCTGGATCGCGCCACGGTGAAGCAACTCGATAGCAGTCGTTATCAGTTGACCTTCGCTGCACAGGATGGCTTGCCGCTGAACTACATTCTTCGCACTGAAGCCGGTTCCGGCCCGCTAGCGCTGCTGGCGCTAAAGGGATTCCGATTACCTCAGCAGATCTTTTTGTAATCTACCCTGAATAATTAAATGTCCTATTAGCAGTAATAACAAAATTATGAAATGCAGATGAAATTGTTCCCGTAATATCAATAAAGTCATTCAGTAGTCGACTTTTGTAAGTAATTGCGAGGCGGTTTTTTTAATATGTTGCAGTGTTTTATTTTCTGGTTTTGAAATGAAAATAGAAAGTGAATTCCTAACCGCTATCGTGATATTGCTTTTTATGGGATGCTTCTTTATGCTGGAAATTTTTGAGGTGGGTTTTGAATTTAAAATTTAAATATAAGTCACGCTATTTTTCTGTGATGTTTTTACCATTTTTGTTAAGTGCCTGTGATGGTGCAAATGATCAGGATTCTTTGCAGGCACAACATGACTTAACTATGCGCTCGCTGGCTAATATGGTTAAGGTCAAAGGTGGGACGTTTGAAATGGGGGATTTCGGCCCATTAACTGATGAAAAATTGCCCATTTCACTTGGCGACGATGATAAAGTGCTACATGAAGTTACGCTCGATGATTTTAGCATCAGTAAATACAAAGTAACCTGGAAGGATTATGATGTATATTTACACGCTAAAAACCTGTCACGGCCTGATTTGCCGCCAGGCAATGAAGACGACGGGGAGAAATTGCAGGCACCCGATATGCCTGCTGCTTTAAACTGGCAACAGGCTCAGGATTATTGCCACTGGTTAGGTGAAGTTTCTGGGAAAAAAATAGCCTTACCCACTGAAGCACAATGGGAATATGCTGCCCGTGATGGTGGTAAATATGTGGTTTATGCAACGGATAATGGGAAGTATGAGAAGGGAAGGAATGTTCCTTCAACCGAACAGCGTGAAGAAATGACTTGGGATATGTTCAATTATCCAGTGGGGAAATATCCACCTACGCCATTGGGATTATATGATATGGCCGGGAACGGAGTGGACTGGATGCAGGATTGGTACGCAAAAGACTATTATTCCCACTCAGCTAAAGAAAATCCTACAGGCCCTGAAAATGGAACCGAGAAAGTCCTAAGAGGTTATGAGAGTGGGGGCGGTGCTGAGGCTAATACAACCGTATTTCGCAAATCAAATTACCCTACTCATGGCAACAGAAGCTGGAATTTACCCTTTTACAATGCACGCTGTGTGACCAATAATTAGCCATTGATTATAACTTTGTGTAATAACCGGAATGAATAATGAGTAAATATTTAGTCATTCTCTTGCCGTTGATCTTAACTGCTTGTGATGCGAAAGATAATAATAATGCTACGCAGGCACAGCAAGATTTAGTCAGGCACTCACTGGCTAATATGGTGAAGGTAAAGGGTGGTACGTTTAAAATGGGTGACTTTGGTCCTTTAATTAATGATAAGCGCCCTATCTCATTGGGCGATGATGATAAATTTTTGCATGATGTTACGTTAAGTGATTTTAGTATCAGTAAGTATAAAGTGACTTGGCAGGATTTTGATGTCTATGCTAGGGAGCATGACATTGATAGACCGGAATTGCCTTACTCTTACAGAAATGACGTTAAGAAATTACAAGCATCAAATATGCCTGCGGCGTTAAATTGGCAGCAGGCAAAAAATTATTGCAATTGGCTGGGGGGATTGGTTAATAAAAATATAGATCTCCCTACAGAAGCACAGTGGGAGTATGCGGCACGTAATGGTGGTAAATATGTGTTATATGCTACTGATGATGGTAAGTTCGAAGCAGGGCGTAATATTGCTTCGACCGAGCAAAGAAATAAAATGACTCACGCTATGTTCAACTATCCTGTAGGAAAGTTCCCTCCAACACCTTTAGGTCTTTATGACATGGCAGGAAATGGCGTGGATTGGATACAAGACTGGTACTCTAATGATTATTATCGTCATTCACCTAAAGAAAATCCCGTAGGACCAAAGGACGGTACGGAAAAGGTCATTCGTGGTTATGATAGTGGAGGGGAAGAGTACTCTAATCAGACTGTTTTTCGCCAGTCAGAAGCCCCTGGACTTGGTAAGAGGAAGTGGGTATTGCCTTTCTATAATGCTCGATGCGTAATTAACCATTAAAAATATAAAGTAGCCAGCATTGAAATTGAAATAATGTAACTTTTTAAATCGTTAATATTTTTTTGAAAGACATTATCAGTTTCCAAAGGATAATAAACGACCAATTATTTGTATGTAATGAGTTGCTTAGTAAGGAGAAAGGATAATTTATTTTAATTTTATGCTTAGTATTAATCTCTTTAGAGAAAAGCAATTAAATTTCCTGGCGGATGATGGATGAGTTTGTATTTTAACTTCTCGCGTTCTAACTGATTTCTCTTGCTTGTTATTTATACCGTGAAATAGGCAGTACCTGGCTCAACAGGACTTTTCATATTCCATGAACAAATCCACAAGAAAACGTGTGCGCCGTAAGTGGCTAAAGCGGAAGCAGCGCGAGCAGCGTATAGATCTGCGAATCATGCGCGGGATCTTTTTTGGCGCACTGATAGGTATCCTGTTTTTCGGCTTTTTTGGCGTCAGGGGGTTTTGGCACTCATGGCACCAAATGATGTACTGGCAAAAAACCGAAGGTGTAATCGTCGATTACATTGAAAGGACGCGCTGGAAGACAAAAAGCGACGGTGATTATTCCTGCGAAAATGGCGTCTGTTACTTTGGCTCAGAGCGCGTCACTCGCATCCCGATTGTGGAATATCGCTCGGCAGAG
>NZ_CAJCKS010000289.1:0-3848 GCF_903970985.1 Pantoea sp. ME81
AAATACCAGGGACTCTTTGGCGGTGTTTTCGGTCTGGCGACCGTGGTGGGGCCATTACTGGGGGGCTTCATCGTCCAGCACGCCTCGTGGCGCTGGATTTTCTATATCAATTTACCGTTAGGGTTGTTTGCGCTGCTGATTATTAATGCGGTGTTTAAAGCTGATAACAAACGTAAACCGCATGAGATTGATTATCCCGGTGCTGTTTGCCTGAGTCTTGCGCTAGTGGGTATCACCCTGTTTACCAGTGAAGGCGGTACGTTGCGGGCATGGAGCGATCCGCAGTTGTGGTGCATCCTGGCGTTTGGTCTGGTCGGAGTGATTGGCTTTATCTACGAAGAACGTCGTGCATGGGAACCGATTATTCCGCTTGGGCTGTTCCGTAATCGCAGTTTTTCGCTCTCCAGTTTGATGGCTTTTATTGTCGGGATGTCGCTGTTTGGCAGCGTCACTTTCCTTCCGCTCTATTTGCAGGTGGTGAAAGGCTCAACCCCGACCGAAGCTGGGTTGCAGTTGCTGCCGCTGATGGGTGGGCTGCTGGTGACATCGATTATCAGCGGACGCATTATCAGTCGTACTGGTCGGTATCGTCTTTTTCCGATTGGCGGAACCTTGCTGGCGACGGTTGGGATGGCACTCATGACGACGCTGACGCTGCAATCCTCGCTGTGGCAGATTTATCTCTACGCCTGCGTGCTCGGAATGGGCATGGGGATGGTGATGCAGGTGTTAGTCCTGGCCGTTCAGAACAGTGTGACACCCGACCGTATTGGCGTCGCCACATCCTCTGTCACGTTGTTCCGTTCGGTGGGCGGTTCAATCGGGGTGGCGCTGTTTGGCGCGATGTTTAGTCACGTCTTGAAATCGGGTTTGACTGAATTGGTGGAAAAGGGCGATGTATTGCCCGCCACGCTGGACCCGAATGCCGTGCACCATTTGCCGTATGATGTGCAACAAGCGTATTTGCAGGTATTTAGCGCAGCGGTACATGCGGCATTCCAGATGGCGGCGGTGGTGATGGCGCTGGCCTTTATTTTGTCATTATTCCTGCCAGAGTCGCCGTTACGCAGTCAATCCAAACAATAAATTGATGCCCGCTTGCCACCATCGGCAGACAGATGCTGATGGTGGGATGAAATAGCAGCAGAGTTGGGCGAATTAATAACCTCCAAAGCGAAAATTGGCGAAGGAATATATAATTTTTATCCCAAATACATGATGTTACCTTTGCGTAAACTTAAGTAAAAAAGTAGAGGATTAAAAGAATTCAGCGGCGAGCTATTTATTTTTGCAACTTTTTTGCGGTATAAATCTCTAACCACTGTCTCCCTCAGCGAAAACGTCATCCCATGATCAACTCTGCGGCCAGAAAATTTATCGCCTGTCTGTTTGTTATTACCCTGGCAGGTTGCTCTTCCAAAACTTCTCATGCACCTGCGGAAGAGAGTGTCGATGCTTCAACCGATGGTGGTAAGCAACCCGATTTGATTCCCGTGATCGCGGCATTACACGACCAGATGCACTCATGGGAAGGCACCAAATATCAGTGGGGCGGCACGCAATTAAACGGTGTGGATTGCTCCGGTTTTGTCTGGCGAACCTTAAAAGATCGTTTCAATATTCCAATGGATCGTGTCACAACGCGCGAATTAATTGCCATGGGGCAGCCGGTTGATAAGGCGCACCTGCAACCCGGTGATTTAGTGTTCTTTCGTATCAAACACGAGTTACATGTTGGCTTTTATGACACCGACCATCAATTCCTCCACGCTTCGGTTAGCCAGGGCGTGATGCGCTCCTCACTGAATAATCCGTATTGGAAATCGGTATATCTGGAGGCGCGGCGTCTGCCACGAGAACAGAATTCGCAGATCAGCTTTAATTATAAAAATAAAGTGTGATGCAGAAAGTATCCCCGGCCTGGCGCCGGGGATTTTTTTATCAGAATTGATATGACACGCTAACCGAGAAGTTGCGCGGCTCACCGTAAACATAGTTGTTCATATAGGTGTAGTACTCACGGTCGAATAAGTTATCGACGTTAGCTTGCACCGCAACCTGTTTGGTGACCTGATAACGGGCAAACAGGTTTGCCAGTGGATAGCTTCCCTGATACACGCGCTGGGTGCTGCCATCTGGCGCGCTCACATCCTCAAACACGCGGTTTTGCCAGTTAATACCGCCACCGATGGTCAGGTCAGGCAACATCGGTACGTTGTATCGGGTAAACAGCTTGAACTGGGTTTGCGGTTGATCAGGGTTATAACGACCATCCGAATCACGCGCTACATAGCGCGTTGCGCCGAAGGTTAATTGCAGGTTATCGGTAAGCGCACCGTTTAGTTCAAATTCAGCGCCTTTGCTGCGTGCGCCCTTAGTGGCGGTGTAGGCCTGCTCGCTGCTGTTATTAACGTAGACGCCATCCTCTGCTGTCCCGACATTTTCTTGCTGAATGCGAAATACCGCAAAGGTTGCGGTCAAACGACCGTCATACCAGGCCGATTTTAACCCCGTTTCGTAGCTTTTTCCGGTAACCGGAGAAAGGTAGTGGCCTGAGCTATTGCGATAGGTTTGAGGCTGGAAAATCGACGTATAGCTGGCGTACGCAGACCAGGTATCGTTGATGTCATACACCAGACCGGCATACGGCGTGGTGTTGTGCTGGGTCATATCGCCGCTGCTACCGTTAGTGCTCCATTCGGTGTAGCGAGCACCAATAATCAGTGATAGTGGATCGGCCAATGAAATACGCGCGGCGGTATAAGCAGACTTCTGGCGAATGACATCATTGGCATTCAGATACCAACCTTGCCACTGCGGCTCAGCAAGATTGCCGTTCCAGTTGTTGTTAAATGGCCCCATATCAGCGGCGGTAATATCATATTCATCCAGGTCAGTGACGCCATCCTGGCTGTAAGTCTGGTTGTGCTGGCGGCTGTAACTCAAGCCAGCCATCAACTGGTGCTGACGGCCAAATAACTCAAACGGGCCGCTGGCGTAACCATCAACGGAGGTCAGTTCACGTTTACCACGGTCCAGGCTGCCGTAGCCGGTTACGCCTTCGCCGGTACTCTCGTCAGGGAATGCGCTATACAGGTTAAGCAACTTATCGCTAAAGGTATTTTTGGCATGGGTACCATTCACATGGAAGCTCCAGCCGTTATCGAAGTTATGCACCAGATCGGCGTAAACCTTCTGTATTTCAGTGTGATAGTAAGTCCAATCGGCGGCGGAGTTCAGGCTGCGGTTGTAGTGCGTAAGAGAACCGTTGCTATAGAAATCCGGTAAGCCACCCCAGGTAGGATCGCGCGTATCGGCCTTTTCGTAGTCATAACCTAATGAAAGGGTAGTATTAGCGGTGATATCCGCATCGACCACGCCATAAAGGAACTTCTTATTTTTATGATAGCGATCGAGCCAACTGTCCTGATCCTGATAACCCGTTACCACGCGCCCGCGGAGCGAACCTTCACTGTTCAACGGCCCGGCAATATCAGCGACATAGCGTTGTTTATTCCAACTGCCATAGCTGGCGCTGACCGAGCCAGTAAAATCTTTACTGTCGGCGTGTTTACGCACCATATTGACCGAAGCGGAAGGGCTGCCAGCCCCAGTCATCAGGCCTGTCGCGCCGCGTACCACTTCAATACGATCATAAATGGCGGTATCAGATGCCGCGTCACCGTAGTTCCAGTTATCACCCGTAGAAGTGGGGATACCATCAAAGGTGAAGTTAGTGATTTTGAAGCCGCGGGAATAGTATTCAGAACGTTCAGAATCCACCAAATTGCTGGTGATACCAGTGGTGTTATTCAACACGTCGGTGACAGTTTGCAACTGCTGGTCCT
>NZ_CAJCKS010000290.1:0-3784 GCF_903970985.1 Pantoea sp. ME81
TTTTTTTTTCGCGCAGACGACGTGATACGAACTGGAAACTCGTGAGTGGAGTTCAGACGTGTGCTTTTCTTTTTTTCTCAACAAACCACCATCAAACGTGTTTTCTGAACGTGCGGGGAGTCTGGCGTTGTTCTATTCCGATCTATCCAGCGCGGCCGCGGTGGCTGAAGCTGCAATAATCCCGTTCATTGAGAAGAAAATGAAGATACAGATGACCAATCCCGCCAATGCTGCCGGATGCGTTTTCAGTACAAAACACATCACGAAAGTCATCAGTGCGGCGATAAAAGAGGCGGATTTCAGCAGCGTCTCAAGCCGTACCTTTTGCACTAAACGTTTATTAACGGTGCTGACCGTCACCAGTCCAAGGATATTTATGGCGAACAGCCAACCATAATGTTGCGGATCGATACCGAAATAGCTGATATACACCGCAGGCGATCCGACAATAAAGGCGTAAGCGGCAACGTAGTAAAAAGTCACGCACAAGGTAAAACGCATAAAGTTTTTATTTTGCAACAATGCGCGATAATTACCCATTATTTGCCGAGGTGACGCCGTTACCCTTTTTTCTGCCGGCAGTGTTTCAGGAAGCCAGAGCAGTGATATAAACATCAATGCGCCGACTACCGCCAGAAACCAGAAAATCACCGGCCATTGCGAGTAACGAATGATTTGCCCACCCATTAATGGCCCCGCGATAGGGGCAATCGCCATGACAATGATCAGCGTCGACAGCATTTGCGCAGCGCGCGTGCGGCTGAAAAGGTCGCGGATCATGGCACGCGCCAGCATCGGGCCGGTGCACGCGCCAGCGGCCTGAATGACACGCCAGAAGACAATCTGAGGCATGTCGCTGGAGAGTGCGCATCCCGCTGAGCCGACAGCAAAGATAATCATCCCGATATATAGCGGTGTTTTGCGGCCGAGTTGATCGCTAATCGGGCCCCAGATTAGCTGTGCGATGGCAAAGCCAATCAGGAATCCGGTGACCGTCAGTTCCGAATCACCGTGTAACGCGGCTGACATCGCGGGCATCGCCGGTAGATAGATGTCGGTTGAGAGCGAGGTAAATGCCATCAACGCGCTGAGAATGACAATAAAAGCGATGCCGGTTTTCATATCCGGAGGATGCGTTGCAGTTTTGATATCCATAGTGTCTTTTTATGAGCAAAGGAAAGGACCTGTGCGGTGCCAGGGCTTAATTACAGTGATGGTAAAGGGGTTGTGGAGTAGCTTAACAAAGGCAGAAGGGATTGATTAGGTGCGCCAGTCTACTAGCACCTATGAGCAATATTCATTAATGAGTGGGTTAATAAGACGAGGGCACATCACCGCCAGAGCAGTGATGCGCTTTAACGCGATTAAGGCTGTTGTGCTGCCAGTTGCAGCAGCAGCGCTTTCGCCACATCTTCTGAGCTGGCCGGATTTTGTCCGGTGATCAACTGACCATCTTGTACGACAAACGGTGCCCAGTCAGCGCCTTTTTGATAATGCGCGCCCAGTTTGATGAACTCATCCTCAATCAGGAAAGGCACCACGTCGGTCAGCTCAACGGCTGCTTCTTCGCTATTGGTAAAGCCGGTGACCTGCTTACCCTGAATTAACGGGGCGCCGCTCGCAGCTTTCACATGGCGCAACGCGCCAGGTGCATGGCAGACAAAACCCATCGGCTTACCCGCACGATCGAAAGATTCGATCAACTGGATGGAGTCTGCGGTTTCGCAACACATTAGCGGCCTGGAAGTCGCAGTGGGTCGACCGCTGTTTGAGCGTCAGGCCCATGGCGTGATGCCAACGGCCGCTGCCGACGATTTGGCCGCTGATATAGGCAACTCTCTGGATACCGCAGAGTCCGCTTTATCATCGGCGCGTGCCCGATCGATGGATGTGAGTGGAACGTTGCAGATTATTGGACATGCTGATTTTATGGCGGAGAAATTATCGGCTGAATTGCTGCCACTGCTTGAAAGCGGCATTCGCGTGCATATGCACAGCGGTGATGGTCCGCTCGTTGCGCAGATGGTGATTGAAGGGCACTGTGATCTGGGCGTGACGGCACATCCGGTGACCGATCCACGTTTAAAGGGTGAAGTGATTTTTCAGGACCGAGTGGTTGCTGTGGCTGCACCGGCTCGCTTACACAACAGTGCAGATTTTTCCGCGGATGTGATTAAAGAACCTCTGCTGGCTTATGACCTAAAACTCTCTTTGATTGATCACTGGCTGGATAAAAATCGAATTAAATACCAGACGCTGTTACCTGCGGTTGTTGGGCAGGATTTGCGTGGCATGCGGAGTTTACTCTGCGGCGGATTTGGCTGGTCGGTGATGCCGGCATTTTTATGTCAGGCGCAAATCGCGCAAGGGGAGTTAGTGATGTTGGACGCGCCAGTGGGGGACTCAGAGATTCGTTATCACCTTATTTGGTTACCCAGCGCTCTGCGCCAACCGCGTATTGCCCATGCAAGACAGGCACTGGTTTGGGGGATGAATAACAGCCATTAAGATTTTTTATCTAAAGGTTGTGACTGGTAGCTTTTATAATGTTTCCTGACTAGCGGATCGTCAATGTCGCTATAATTGATTTGCCCTTTATCCAATCCATCCAGGCCTTTAATACTACCGATGGTTAAAGGCCATTCGTCCCTGCTATGAATCTCGATAATGAACGGTTGGAGATAACGATCCAGATGTCCTTTCCCAGGTTCACGAATTTCTCTGCTCAATGTGCGAAGGTAATCATCTTTTTTTGTTTTAGACCAGTCGACAGAAAAACCTGCACGGAAGCTTAATTCCATGAAAGTTAGCAAAATTGTACGTCCGTTACCATCGAGGAAAGGGTGAGCAAAAGCCAACTGCCCCATCACTTCTCCTGGCTTTTGACGAAATTTGTCCCTGTCACTGGCAAGCTTTAACGCATACTCCACTGCAAGCTGAATAAGATGTGGATATTCAAATACCGTAAAGTGTTCGTCTTCACGCGTGCCTTTAAAGATCGATAGGTGAGGAACTAACTCGTTTCGGTCTTTTCCTGCCCAGTGATAGAAGTCACCGAAAAGAATTTCGTGAACTTTAAGTATGGAAGAATATTTTACGTGTTTTAGCGTTGATAGGTACAGCAGCGCATCTTCCAGACTAAGTTCGAATGAAAGATGTTCAGAAGCTTTAACTTCATCAGGATCTTTTAAATGTAAGGCATTCTGTAAATAACCCGCTGTTTCATAGTCGCCGAAAGGATCAAAAATCATGCAGAAAAATTCTGTTTAATTTGTCTTTTCTCACGCAGATAGTCTCCTTGCATCTCCAGCGTTTCTGCCTTGGTTAAAATGCCTTTTTTCTTCAGATTAACCAGAAGTTGTTCGATGACATCAAGTTCTACGATGTCATCGGCCAGGCGAGTAATTGCAACAGCCATGCGACTCATACCATCACGGTCAGCCGTTACTTGGTGAACTTTAGCCAGTTCACGTACCTGATTAGCAACACTTAATGATGCAGATTTATTCATGTCTTTGCCTCATTCAATGATACCCAATTTTAGCACGCAGAAGGTTGAGTGTCTGCTATGCGATTTGACCTTATTCCAGACACAAAAAAAACCGGACATTGTCCGGCTTTCTTCATTAGCGCGAGGGAGAATTACAGCGCCATATCCTGCTTAGCGGATTCTGCGCGAGGCTTAGCCTGCGTAGGAGCAACGGACTGATCACCCATGTTGATGACCGGTGGTTTGGTCAACTGCAGCGTAGCAGCGGTGTTGTCCCAAACCTGCTGAGTCAGT
>NZ_CAJCKS010000291.1:0-3695 GCF_903970985.1 Pantoea sp. ME81
CCTTTCCGGTTGCAGACCTGGGCCAGATAAGCGCGTGGGATGATTTTTTTATCCCGGGTTCAGCAGCAGGGGAGTATACCTACGAACTCATGAGGGTGAATGGTCTGGAAAACGATGGCGTCCTTCTCTGCTTCCGTTGTAAAGGCGACGGCCATATGGCGAGCGGCAGGATTAACGACCTGTTCCGTCTTACCCTGACATCTGAATACGGTGTGAACCTGTCGTCATTTTTGCAGTTTTTCGTTTATCTCAAAAGCCATCTTCAGCCTCACCAGCTGCACTCTTCAGAATACGTGATCAACGTCCACAGTCCGGATTTCATCGTCAATGCCCTTGGTCAGCATCATCCATACTGGTTTACCCAACTCAGACGTCGCTGTCCGGCCCCCTGGCTTGAACATATTCTTAACGGGCGGCGCCCTTTTCCGGAATTCGGTGGATACGATGACTGCCTGAGGGAAATCGCAGCGGTGCCTTTTCTGCCTGCAATACCTTCATCAGCCTGAGGGCCGCGAGTCTGAAAATGCACCCTGGAGAAGCACAACATGTTCATCCGGTGGTTTCAGCATTGCATTCACATCAGGCAGCAGTTCTGCTGATAAAAGTTTACTCACTCCATGTTGCATTCCACATAACTTACTATATGTGGGGCTCTCCGCGGCCTGGCTCCTTTACCTTTATTAACTCTGGAACCGGAGCGTAAGCAGTCTTTGCGGACATCGGTGACGTGACGCTTCCTCGACACGGCTGTTCGTTCCTCGCGCTGCTGCGGGACGCCTCAGCCGTATCTCCGGCGAGCGTAGAGAGCCGACAGTTAACGGCAGGTATTTTTTCCGGGACCCGTTGTGCAGAGCTGACGGACCGTTCTAATCTGGACGAAACGACTTTTAACCTCCCGGGGTAACCTATGGATGGCCACACCTCACCCGCACGCTTTCTCGCTTATCTTCTGACTGAGCACGATGTCTCCGTGACGCAGTTGTGTGACCGCAGCGGACTCGACAGCGATATTGTCTGGGCTTTTCTGGCGGGTCGTCTGCCGGTGACGCAGACGCTGGCAGAACAGCTGGGTATCGTTTTTCACTCCCCCGGATTCTGGCTCACCCGTCAGGCCATCTGGATGCGGACGGAGCCCGACGCAGACTCAGCGACCGGTGGCGACGTCACACCGCTGTGCTAAAGCAGAATAATTGTGAATGTCTGCTGATCGCTGTGAGTTCAACTGATGGACGCAACACTCTTATTGAACCGCTCTGCGGGTGATTCATAGTCTAGCGTTTTTCACCGGGCTGTCGTAATCCCCTCGGACGACTACACTCTGATGCGTCTTACCGCCCTTGCGCACCTGCACGCACTTACCGGAGACATCACCCTGCCCCGCCGCCAGTATGGAAGATATATCCTGTGCTTTGCATTGGGATATGAATGTGAATTCTCAGCCTGAACCCCTTCCGTCGCAGAAAAGACTGGCAGCGATAAGCTCCGGATTGTCAGTCTCAGCCCACGCCGGATTAATTAAATGCGTACTTCACGCTACCGCTATGCCGGACGTGCTGACGCTCTGGACAAATTATGCAAAGAGTTACCGCCCTGACTTTACTGAGATACAAGCACTGGATGGATGCCGGGATGCTCAGCGCCATTGCCGACACGGACGCGCGCCGTTTCCGCGCTGAACGCCGTGAGATGCTCAGGCTTATGCACCACATGCACGTCACTGACATGCTCATCCGTGCCAACCTGAAGGGGGAAGCGCCATCCCGGCAGAATCTCAGGCCGCACAGGATGCCTGAGGAAGCAGTCCTGGTGCCGTGCATGCTGGCCTGCTCCGGCTGGTTCATTGAATATGCAGCCGGCATGCCGGCCGAAGCCTGGGATTGCCCCATTGTGTACCGGCGCAGGGACGGAAAGATGGCGCAGACAACTCCTCTTGGCCTTATTGAGCAGGTAATACTCCACGGTACTCGACACCGCGGCGCGGTGAGCTGGCTGATCCATGCGTGTGGCGTTCAGCCCCCCTCAGGATGTGGTGTCACATTTTCTGCGTAAACAAATGACGTCTTTCGACAAAAGGGGCTGACGGGATAGCGATAATCCCAAAGTTTTGCCAGAAACCGGACCCTTCCGATAAAACCCCGCAAAATCAGGCATCAGGCCTGCTAATCAATTGCTGATGAAGTTGCAGCAGAAAAGTTAACAGACTTACATCCAGGGGTTTCTGGATGAGAACATTCCGAAGGAATGCGGCCTAATCCTAAATAACAATCTATTTAAATTAGAGGGTTATGCATCCAGCTATGCGATGTTAGATTGGGGTGCAACATTAGCAGTGCTTAACCCCACCTCTGCGAGAGAGCATTGTTCCGCCTTGAACAAAACAGGCCCACTGATAATCATTAAGTGGGCCTTTTTTTAATAAAAATTTTTGCTCATCACGGTCAGTCATTTCAATTTTAACCCCCTCAGTTTCAGTGCCATTCTTCTTCTGCGTCACACAGCAAATAAGCCATTTTTCCTTAACCTGGGGTTTTGATGAGTTACATTTTTCACCGCCGCGAGCCGGAAGATAAAAAGATCATTGTGATAAATGAACAATGGCAAATTACATACTGGATGCTCTCACTGCAGACTACACAGGATAAGCTGGTGAAAGCCCTTAAAACGGTGGGCACAGACCCGGAAGCCGTTAAGCGCTATCTTCTACACTGAGCTTACTGACTTACCCACCTCCCGGTGGGTTTTTTATTTATATCAGGGCATCTGACTGTAAGCGGGCATCAGCTAGAAGTCAGCTGCTGGTCAGGAATCTCTGAAAGCTGCTTAACCGAAACGCTGACACATCCCCCTCTGCACTCTCCCATTACAGGCCAGAATGACGGCCCCCCTCAGCTGCAGGATTATCAGGCTGTGTAATTTCTTCCGGCCAGCCCTCCCGTAAGGCTCACTCGCGGCTGTAGTTCATAAGGGAACCCTTTTTTATTCCCGCTCAGACATATCCTGTGTCGATATCGATATCCTTCCGGGAACGAATGTGTTTACCGGGTCCCGGACTGCTCCTACAGCGCTGTCATCCCTGCAGACCAGGCAGCAGACCGTAATTCAGCGTGTGACGATAAGAGGCTGAATAATCTGCAATCGCATAGTCCGTCTGATTCGGGTCTGTTCATGCAGGCTCTTCGCCGCCGTATTCATGGCTGGAACTGAGATGCAATGTCAGCTATTTTGCTGAAAAAATAACCCCACAGACTGAGCAGATGAAAGACGCAACAGGTATCCGGATGAAGATGCACGTTCGTATCGGTTACCGGATATGGGCCTGGCTGCTGGCCATCGCTTCCGGTGGCGCGCTGTGCTTCTACACCGGGTCTGAAGCCGCGGTGCTCTTGATGATGAAAGCGCTTTGCCTGTGTTCAGGCATCACCGGTCTGGCGGGCACCTTCATCGCGCGCGTGCTGCGCTGACGAGAAGAAAGGCGAACAGAACGCTGAAAATGCAGCTATCAGCTCAGTCAAAAGTAATGTGTAAAAGTGCAATAATTGCACTTTTCTGAGCCTGTTTTGAAAAATTAAAGGAAACGTTATTACAGGATGGCACCTGAAACTCTGGCGAAAAAGCATGCTCTGGACGCGTGAACGCGCGGCCACCGAGCTTGGCGTGAGCCTGCGCACGTAAAAATTTATGAAATTGCGAAGGAA
>NZ_CAJCKS010000292.1:0-3661 GCF_903970985.1 Pantoea sp. ME81
GTATTATCACCCCGTACGGCACCGGCCCTAGCCCGATTTATTACGGTAGCGGCTACCTGCCAACCAAAGATTACTGGCGTCTCGGTACTATCTTTGGTGCCATCTTCCTGATTGCTCTGATGGTTATCGCCTACCCGTGGATGGTGATGATGTTCTGACGATGTTGCTCCGATGTTAAAAACGGAGCCGCGCAGTACCGTGAAAGTGTTATGATGCTCGCCAGTCAGCCCTTGCGGAGGGCTGGCGAGAGAAAATCTAAAAACAGATCGCCTAATTTGTCACCTGCCACTCTGACAGGCGACACGAAGCTAAGTGAGCCAACATGTCGAACAAACCCTTCTATTATCAGAATCCCTTTCCTCTCGCCAAAGATGATACCGAATACTATCTGCTGAGCCGCGATTACGTCTCAGTAGCCAACTTCGATGGCGAAGAGGTGTTGAAAGTCGATCCGAAAGCCCTGACGCTGCTGGCGAAGCAGGCATTCCATGATGCTTCATTCATGCTGCGCGCCTCGCATCAGGCGCAGGTTGCCGCGATTCTGGCGGATGACGAAGCCAGCAAGAACGACAAATACGTTGCCCTGCAATTCCTGCGTAACTCGGAAATCGCCGCCAAAGGCGTGCTGCCGACCTGCCAGGACACCGGCACGGCGATCATCATGGGCAAAAAAGGCCAGCGCGTCTGGACCGGCGGTGGCGATGAAGCCGCGCTGTCACAAGGCGTCTATAACACCTTTATTGAAGACAACCTGCGTTACTCGCAGAACGCCGCGCTGGATATGTACAAAGAGGTCAATACCGGCACCAACCTGCCGGCGCAGATCGACCTCTACAGCGTGGATGGCGACGAGTACAAATTCCTGTGCATCGCCAAAGGCGGCGGTTCTGCCAACAAAACCTATCTGTATCAGGAAACCAAAGCGCTGATCACCCCGGCCAAGCTGAAGAATTATCTGGTCGATAAAATGATGTCGCTCGGCACCGCCGCCTGCCCGCCGTACCATATCGCGTTTGTGATTGGCGGCACCTCAGCAGAGAGCACGCTGAAAACCGTCAAGCTGGCTTCCACCCACTACTACGATTCACTGCCGACCGAAGGTAACGAGCACGGTCAGGCATTCCGTGATGTCGCGCTGGAGCAGGAACTGCTGAAAGCCTCACAAGAGTTGGGCCTTGGCGCACAGTTTGGCGGTAAATACTTCGCCCACGACATTCGCGTGGTGCGTCTGCCACGTCATGGCGCGTCCTGCCCAGTCGGCATGGGTGTGTCCTGCTCGGCTGACCGTAATATCAAAGCCAAAATCAACCGCGAAGGCATCTGGATCGAGAAACTGGAAGATAACCCAGGCCGCTATATCCCGGAAGAACTGCGTCAGCAGGGCGAAGGCGAAGTGGTGAATGTCGATCTTAACCGCCCGATGAGTGACATTCTGGCGCAGCTGTCATCCTATCCCGTGGCAACCCGCCTGTCGCTGAACGGCACCATTATCGTGGCGCGTGATATCGCCCACGCCAAACTGAAAGAGCGCATCGACAACGGCGAAGGTTTGCCGCAGTACATCAAGGATCACCCAGTGTATTACGCGGGCCCGGCGAAAACCCCGGAAGGTTATGCATCCGGCTCACTCGGCCCAACCACTGCCGGTCGTATGGACTCCTACGTTGACCTGCTGCAGGAACACGGCGGCAGCATGGTGATGCTGGCGAAAGGCAACCGCAGCAAACAGGTGACTGATGCCTGCCATAAACACGGCGGTTTCTACCTCGGCAGCATCGGCGGCCCGGCAGCGGTACTGGCGCAGCAGAGTATTAAGAGTCTGGAGTGCGTGGAGTACGCGGAACTGGGAATGGAAGCCATCTGGAAGATTGAAGTGGAGAACTTCCCGGCGTTTATCCTGGTGGATGACAAAGGCAATGACTTCTTCCAGCAGATCCACAATCAGTGTTCTGCCTGCGTGAAGTAAGGCTTTAAGCCGTGCTAAAACTAAAAATCCGCGGCTTATGGCTGCGGATTTTTTTATGGGGTGAGCACTGCGCGATGCTTACATCGCACCGAGTTGTACGTCTAACAGCATATCGGCATCATCATCGTTTTGACCAATCACGTAGATGGCCTGACGTCCCGGCAGATTCACCGTGATGATGTGCTGATCATCGGCATCCAGCACGTCATCGTGCTGTTCCTGAAACTTATGCAATGTGTTCATGTTTTTCCTTAAAATGGTGCGCGACTTTACTTTCCCTACACTCTTATATCGACAAGACCAGGCTCAAATGTAGCGGAATATTCTGCTTTCGTGATGCAGGCACTCTGTCACGGCCAAATGACAGTCTGATTAAAGAAGTAACGCACATTTCTTACTGTGAGGATGTCAGCGCCGGACAACCCGGTAACGCCGGATAACGGATGCAATCCGCTGTCACCGCCTTTTCACTGTGCGGCGTCCCATCTGGTGCCCAGCGGTAATCCACCATGTAGGCGCGATACACCGTGTTGCCACTGTAGTGATCGCGCGGCATCGCTTTGCCGTAAAACGGGCTGACGTACTCCCAGACAATCGCGCCCTGCGGTGTCACCTGGAAAAGGCGGCCGCTCTGCCCTTCGTTGATCAAGGTGTTGCTATTCGGCAGGCGCTGCGCGTTGCTGATATAGGCACTGTAGAAGGTGGAGATCGCTTGTCCTGATTTCTCGCCGGTGTACTCCCAGACGATTTGTTTGGTCTGCGGGTTCACTTCAATGACGCGTGAAGCGGAGAAGAATCCTTGTCGCGTGGGCGGGAATCCGGCGTTGCCCTGATTATCAAAAATCAGAATATTGCCAGCACCCGGCAAGCCAGGTCCGATCATGTGCACATCGTGCTCGCCAATCAGCTGATCCAGTGGACGCGGCAGCGGGGTATCCAGCTTCAGCGCTGGATAATCAGGCCCAATGCGCCACACCACTTTACCCGTCTGCCGATCGACAATCACGGCCACGTTGCCGTTGCGCGAGTTAAACAGGATGTTGTCAGGGGCAAAGCGCTGATCGCCTTTATCAAACCACGGGTTTGGTCCCAGCGGTGCCGCCGTGTTCATATGCAAAAAGTCAGCGTCCTGGCTGTCACGGATCATCGCCAGTTGCGCGTCAGAAAAACCCAGCTCATTGAGGTGATCGGCCACCGACCAGCTCCATAGCTTCTCTCCCTGCGGCGACACCTCCTCCAGCGTATTATCGATGATGCGATAGTTGTAGCCGGGCAGCTGGCGCAGTGCCGCGCCCAGCACCAGCGTGTTGCCATCTGCCAGGCGCTGGATTTCATGGTGTTGATGCACCGGCTGCTGCTGACTGCCGTATTGCCACTGTACCGCACCGTTCCAGTCCACTTCCGCCACGCTGGCATTCACCATGCCGTTGCCGGGGCTGGCTTCCTTATCGAGATCTTTCTGACGCTCCAGCTGTACCAGCAGATGCCCCCGCTGGCCGTTGACGCGATCAGTGGGAATTGGCCAGCTCGGGAATCCTTCATAGGCCCAGCGATGCACTTCCTGCCCGGTCATATCAATTAAGTGGGTTTGGTTATCGCTGCCGGGGATCACCACATAACCGTTCCAGGCACGCGCGGGATCGTAATACGTCACGCCCGTAGGAAACGCACTGGGAATGGCCGACGCGCCAAATG
>NZ_CAJCKS010000293.1:0-3352 GCF_903970985.1 Pantoea sp. ME81
GTGGTGCATACCTATGATCGGTTGCTGCGTGGGCATCCTGCCGCCAGCAAACGTGCGGCCTCGCTGAAACGTAAACGCATGAGCAATTCGCTGTTTGTACTCTATTTCGGTCTGAATCACCCGCATTCACAGCTGGCGCATCATACCGTGTGCTTTGGCCCGCGCTATCGTGAGCTGATCGACGAGATTTTTAACAGCAGCCAGCTTTCAGACGATTTTTCGCTTTATCTGCATGCACCCTGCTCCAGCGATCCATCACTGGCTCCGGCAGGCTGTGGCAGTTTTTACGTATTGGCACCGGTGCCGCATCTCGGCACGGCGGCGATCGACTGGCAACAGGAAGGACCGCGTTTACGCGATCGCATCTTTGCTTATCTGGAGGAGCACTATATGCCGGGACTACGTCAGCAACTGGTGACGCACCGCATGTTTACGCCGTTTGATTTTCGCGACACGCTGCACGCCCATCAGGGTTCAGCGTTTTCGCTGGAACCGATTTTGACGCAGAGCGCATGGTTCCGCCCACATAACCGCGATGCGGATATCGCCAACCTCTATCTGGTTGGTGCTGGCACACATCCCGGCGCCGGGGTACCCGGTGTGATTGGCTCGGCGAAAGCCACTGCGCAACTGATGCAGGAGGATCTCGCTGGATGAATCGCCAACCCCTGCTAGAGCAAGTGACTCAGACCATGGCGGTGGGCTCAAAGAGTTTTGCCACCGCCGCGAAACTGTTCGATGCGCCCACGCGGCGCAGCACGTTGATGCTGTACGCGTGGTGTCGCCACTGCGATGACGTGATTGATGGACAAACGCTGGGCGAAGGCGGCACACAACATGTGGTAGAAGATGCCGAAGCGCGCATGCTGCATCTGCAAATTGAAACCCGCCGTGCTTACAGCGGTGCGCACATGGATGAACCCGCGTTCAAAGCATTCCAGGAGGTGGCGTTAATTCACCAGTTGCCGCCACAGTTGGCGTTTGATCACCTGGAAGGCTTTGCGATGGATGCGCGTGAGGCGCGCTACGTGACGTTCGACGATACTCTGCGCTACTGCTATCACGTCGCGGGAGTGGTGGGCCTGATGATGGCCCGTGTGATGGGCGTCCGTGACGAAGCGGTGCTGGATCGCGCCTGCGATCTGGGGCTCGCCTTCCAGCTCACCAACATTGCCCGCGACATCGTTGAAGATGCGCAGAACGGGCGCTGCTATCTGCCGCAAAGCTGGCTGGATCAAGCTGGCTTAACCGGCCAGAATCTGGCCGATCCGCAACATCGCGCTGCCCTGGCACCACTGGCCGCGCGACTGGTGAGCGAAGCAGAACCCTATTATCACTCTGCTCGTTCCGGTTTACCTGGCTTGCCGCTGCGTTCAGCATGGGCCATCGCCACTGCGCGCGGCGTTTATCGTGAAATTGGGGTGAAGGTGCAACATGCAGGCGCACACGCCTGGGATGCGCGACAACGTACCAGCAGCGGCGAAAAACTGGCGCTGCTGGTGAAAGGTGCTGGCTTGGCGCTTACTTCACGTTTGACTCGTCCGGAGTCGCGTCCTGAGGGGTTATGGCAGCGTCCGCGTTAACGGATTTATGCCGCTGTCGCAGCGCCGCCTGCAATTTATGCAATGGCGGCGCATAGAGAAAGCCGAAAGAAACACATCCTTCCCGTCCTCGCACCGCATGATGCATGCGGTGCGCCATATACAGGCGCTTGAGGTAGCCTTTGCGCGGAATATAGCGGAACGGCCAGCGCTGATGCACAAGACCATCGTGCACCATAAAATAGAGTGCGCCGTACAAGGTTACGCCCGCACCAATCCATTGCAGCGGCCAGTAGCCGTTTACGCCGATGTAGATCAGCGCAATCGCCATGAACATAAACACCACGGCATAGAGATCGTTGAGTTCAAATTTGCCGTCGTGCGGTTCATGGTGTGATAAATGCCAGCCCCAGCCCCAACCGTGCATGATGTACTTATGCGACAGTGCCGCCACCCCTTCCATCACCACCACTGACGCCAGCAGGATCAGCGTATTCCATAACCAAAGCATCGTGCATCCATTTGTGTTGAACAGAGGCTTTAAAAGTGGACGCGGAAAGGTCGAGAGGCAAGTCAATAACGTTTATTTTTGTTGGATTGATGGCAGTTGAGTTTTCATCCATACTCATCGACATGACTACACGTGTAGTCCACACGGGGGATTTATGCCTAATACCAGTGTAAAACAGAAGAAAACCGTCAGCGTCACCGTCGAACCCATGCTATTGCAACAAGCCAGAGAGGCCGGTTTAAACTTATCCGCGATTCTTGCTGAGGCTTTGCGACAAGAAATACGGGTAGCCGCTGCAGAAAAATGGAAACAAGAAAATAGTGCCGGTTTACAGGAACTGAACCGCATAACTGAAGAGCATGGTTTATTGTCGGATGAACACAGGACGTTCTAAACATGCAGTACATGATTTATAACAACACCAGTAAAAACAGTGCTTACCCTTATCTGGTCGATGTTCAAAGCGATATCATTGATCAGCTCACAACGCGTATTGTCATTCCTTTGTACCCTATGAATCGACTTAAGGCTGGTCAGGTAAAACGGCTTAACCCCGTCATCGAAATTGAGGGAGAAGGCTATCTCGTCATGACCCATGAAATGGCAAGTGTGCCCGCATCTCTGTTAGGAAAACAAGTGATGGATGCGCGCCCTTATCGCCAGCAAATCAAAGATTCTATTGATTTTATCTTTGATGGATTTTGAAACTTTACATGTCAAACGTCCCTCGTTAGTATTCCCCTCCTCAGCGGAAATGAACTGCTGCGTAAGCGTTAACGTCAATCAACGCACCATATGCAGAATCGTTCTGCCTCAACTCTATGGTGCGCAAATATGTCCCATACCACTATTGCCCAAAATCCAGCCCTACGACGCGCGGGTTTTTTCCTGTTTCTGTTGCTGCTTACTGCTGCCAATCTGCGCACGCCGATTACCGCCACCGGTCCCATACTGGAGAATATCCGCGCCAGTTTTGGTCTGAGCGCCAGTGCCGCAGGCGTGATCAATTTTTTACCGCTGCTGATGTTTGCCACGCTGGCACCGCCTGCCGCCTGGTTTGGTAATCGCTTTGGCCTGGAACGCAGTTTGTGGGGCTCGCTGCTGCTGATCACGCTGGGGTCGTTGCTGCGCATTACCGGCGGTGAAAATGCCATGTGGGCAGGAACCCTTATTCTGAGTTCCGGGATTGCCGCCGCCAATGACCCTCTTGCCCCCCGTAACACACCTATCCGTAGAGCCACGCGGTGGGGAGCAGGGTAGCGCGCTGTGTCTGTTTCCTGAGTTCGGTCACGTGCTGTAC
>NZ_CAJCKS010000294.1:0-3295 GCF_903970985.1 Pantoea sp. ME81
AGCGCGGTCTGTTGCAGCTTGATGGTGGCCTGATACTGCTTGCCGTTGATCATCAATTGATGCGTCTGGCGGACGCTGGTGGCCAGTGCAGTCTGCGCTTTTTCAAACGCCTGCTCCGCATCGGTTTTATCCAGCGACACCAAAATATCGCCTTTTTTCACGAAGTCAGTGTCATCGAACCAGACTTTATTCACGCTGCCGGAAACCTGTGCCATCACCTGCACCTGATTACCTGACACATAGGCGTCATCGGTTTCCTGGAAATGGCGCAGCACCAAATACCAGTAGGCCAGATACGCCACCCCAATCAATACAAACACGATAGCCAGCAGGATCAGCACACCTTTGCGCTTCTTCTTTTTATTCGCTGGCTGTTGCGGGCTTTGCGCTTCCGCGGTCGCACTCATGTTGTTCTCCACGTTTTCCATTTAGTCGGGCTGTGTTGATCCTTCAACACGGTTTCCCGAGTCGAAAAAGCCAGCGTATAAGACGCTGGCCGGATAAAAGGGGATTAAAATAGCGATTTCGGAAGGTGATTGTGTCGCACTTCTTGCTATTAGCGCGACAGGGAAGCGATAACCTGATCTTCATCCATTTTATCAAGACGGTTAAGCAACTTGCGCGTAATCGCTTCCAGCTGATCCTGCTCGGATGTAGAGAGCGAAGACCACAGATACTGCAGACTCTGATGCTGAGGCGGCAGCAGCTGACGTAAGAATTCGTTACCTTTCTCTGTCAGGTGCAGATGCAGGCAGCGACGGTCATTATCGCTCTCGCGGCGCTCGATCCAGCCGCGTTTTTCCAGCTCATCGGCAATACGTGTTGCATTAGTGCGTGAGGAACCCAGCGCAGAACTCAGTTCTGAAGGCTGGATGCTCTGGTTTTCTTGCGCATCAAGTGTAATCAGCGCCATGAATAAGGTCTCGTTAATTCCCTGCGCCTTCAACATCTTGTTGCGGTTATCCAGCAGTTTTCCCTGCATATGCATGCACAGACGAGTCAGGATGATTTCCTGCAACGGAAAATCTTTATGGCGGTTAGCACGGATGTTCAGCATCTGTTCAATGGGAGTAAACGAACTTTCCATTTTAAAAAAAACCTCTTAGTTGCAACTGGTATAGTAAGGATGGTGACAGATTAAGCGTAGTCATATTTTCCGCCAGTGATTGTTCGCACGATCACATTGTCAACATCTGGCGTTCCAGGTCGTTCCATAACCCTGGGCGCTTCGCCCTGACAACGTGCCACGCAGGATGGTTACATTGTCATCAATTCACATCGTGAAATATTTTTAAGAAAAAATAATTTCGCGAGAAAAAATAACTCTGGTGAATAACTGTGCTGCTAACCATAACAAACTCAATCATCAATGAATAGTCTCACTCACGTGATTGGGTTGGTCTTTACGCTTTCTAAACACTTTAGCTGAACGCATTACATCACTAAATCAATGGTTTAATTAACTTAATCGTAACAATTCCGGTACCAATACCGTACCAGCTAAAATGATGAATTGCATTCGTTGAGAGAATTTAACCTCAGGCATTGCAGAGATAAGTCTCGGTTTAGCAGCATTCATGGCGGAAGAAAGGCGTAGATAATCATTTGTGGTTAATAGTAACCCAAAAAATTATTTCAATGGTGTGTTAATTGACAGGACGTACCAGTGCGCTATAACGCACGAACTGTGCGGGGATTGAGAACAAAAGCGGCCAAAAGGCCGCTTTTAAGGGAAGAGGATTACTTTGCCGCCGCTTGTGCGTCAGAAATCCACTTATCAAACTCGGCCTGATGGCCTTTGATCCAGCCATCTACGTGGCGATTGATGTCAGCTTCAGAAGCCTGACCCGCATGCATCGCCGCGTTTTCGGCGTTGATATCGCCAATCGGCAATTTCATTTCAGCAAACAGTTTTGCCGCCGCCGGGTTTTTCTCAGCCCAGGCTTTGTTGGCCACAATGTGCATAGTGTTGACCGGGAAACCGTAATTTTTACCATTAGGCAGTTTGGTGTCCACTTTGCTCTGCTCGCCTGGCAGGGAAGAGAATGGCACTTGCAGCCAAACCACATCTTTACCCGGTTTGAGCACGTCGCTCAGCCAGTAAGGTGTCCAGGTGTAATAAAGGATAGGTTTGCCTTGCTTGTAGCGTGCCAGGGTGTCAGCCACCATCGCTGAATAGTTACCCATGTTGGCCGTAACCGTATCCGCCAGGCCATAGGCTTTATTCTGGTGGTTAATCACCGCTTCACAGCCCCAGCCCGGCGTACAGCCCGTCATGTCGGCTTTGCCGTCACCGTTGCTGTCGAACAGTTTGGCGATTTTCGGATCTTTAAGCTGTTCGATGTTGGTGATGTGATACTGCTCGGCGGTTTTCTTATCGATCAGATAACCCTGGGCAGCGCCGCCAACGTAAGTGCCTTCACGGTAAAACTTGTTATCACCGCCTGCAGCTTTATACATGTCATCATGCAGCGGTTTCCAGTTAGCGGCCACAAAGGTGGCATCACCCGCCGCGATGGTGGTGTAGGCCACGTTGTAATCGACTTCGCCCGGCTTCTCAACGGTGTAGCCCAGTTTTTCCAGCGCGCGGCTGACAATCAGCGTCTGGAAAGTTTCTTCTGCGATGGTGCTTTGCAGAGGTTTAACGGTGATGCCTTTACCCGGCAGGTCGGCGGCGGACACGTGCGTCGCGGCGAACGTCGTCAGGACGGCAGCGAACAGAGCTGTCTTGCGCATAGTCATTCCTTATTTTACGTGTTGCGTCGGAGACGGACGGCCACGCTGGGCCGTCCATAGAAATCAGGCTTTTTTACTGAAGGGGCGCAGCAGCAGGCCAAGAGGACCTGAGCTATACCAGTGACGGTTGCCACGGCTGCGGCTGTCGCGGGCGACCGACTGAGTCAGGCGATCAAGGATAATCGCCAGAATCACAATACCCACGCCGCCGACAGTTGCCAGACCCATATCTAAACGACCGATACCGCGCAGCACCATCTGGCCTAAGCCACCCACAGCGATCATCGAGGCGATAACCACCATTGACAGCGCCAGCATCAGCGTCTGGTTCACACCGGCCATAATGGTCGGCATCGCCAGCGGCAACTGCACTTTGAACAGCATCTGACGCGGACTGGCACCAAAGGATTCGCTCGCTTCGATCAAATCGGCAGGTACCTGCTTAATGCCAAGAATGGTCAGACGCACCATCGGCGGTAGCGCAAAGATGATGGTCACCACCACGCCCGGCACGTTACCGATACCGAACAGCATCACGATCGGCACTAAATACACGAAG
>NZ_CAJCKS010000295.1:0-3282 GCF_903970985.1 Pantoea sp. ME81
TGCGTTGTAAAACGCCTGTGGGTTGTGAGGTTAAGCGACTAAGCGTACACGGTGGATGCCCTGGCAGTCAGAGGCGATGAAGGACGTGCTAATCTGCGTAAAGCGTCGGTAAGGTGATATGAACCGCTACAGCCGACGATGTCCGAATGGGGAAACCCGGTGCACTCTGTGCATCATCGCAACATGAATACATAGTGTTGCGAGGCGAACCTGGGGAACTGAAACATCTAAGTACCCAGAGGAAAAGAAATCAACCGAGATTCCCCCAGTAGCGGCGAGCGAACGGGGAGCAGCCCAGAACCTGAATCAGTTTGTGCATTAGTGGAAGCGTCTGGAAAGTCGCAGGGTACAGGGTGATACTCCCGTACACAAAAATGCACTTACTGTGAGTTCGAAGAGTAGGGCGGGACACGTGGTATCCTGTCTGAATATGGGGGGACCATCCTCCAAGGCTAAATACTCCTGACTGACCGATAGTGAACCAGTACCGTGAGGGAAAGGCGAAAAGAACCCCGGCGAGGGGAGTGAAACAGAACCTGAAACCGTGTACGTACAAGCAGTGGGAGCCAACTTGTTTGGTGACTGCGTACCTTTTGTATAATGGGTCAGCGACTTATATTCTGTAGCAAGGTTAACCGTATAGGGGAGCCGCAGGGAAACCGAGTCTTAACTGGGCGTTAAGTTGCAGGGTATAGACCCGAAACCCGGTGATCTAGCCATGGGCAGGTTGAAGGTTGGGTAACACTAACTGGAGGACCGAACCGACTAATGTTGAAAAATTAGCGGATGACTTGTGGCTGGGGGTGAAAGGCCAATCAAACCGGGAGATAGCTGGTTCTCCCCGAAAGCTATTTAGGTAGCGCCTCGTGAACTCATCTTCGGGGGTAGAGCACTGTTTCGGCTAGGGGGCCATCCCGGCTTACCAACCCGATGCAAACTGCGAATACCGAAGAATGTTATCACGGGAGACACACGGCGGGTGCTAACGTCCGTCGTGAAGAGGGAAACAACCCAGACCGCCAGCTAAGGTCCCAAAGTCATGGTTAAGTGGGAAACGATGTGGGAAGGCACAGACAGCCAGGATGTTGGCTTAGAAGCAGCCATCATTTAAAGAAAGCGTAATAGCTCACTGGTCGAGTCGGCCTGCGCGGAAGATGTAACGGGGCTAAACCATGCACCGAAGCTGCGGCAGCGACGCTTATGCGTTGTTGGGTAGGGGAGCGTTCTGTAAGCCGTTGAAGGTGAACTGTGAGGTTTGCTGGAGGTATCAGAAGTGCGAATGCTGACATAAGTAACGATAAAGCGGGTGAAAAGCCCGCTCGCCGGAAGACCAAGGGTTCCTGTTCAACGTTAATCGGAGCAGGGTGAGTCGACCCCTAAGGCGAGGCTGAAAAGCGTAGTCGATGGGAAGCAGGTTAATATTCCTGCACTTGGTGTTACTGCGAAGGGGGGACGGAGAAGGCTAGGTTATCCGGGCGACGGTTGTCCCGGTTTAAGCATGTAGGCGGAGAGTTTAGGTAAATCCGGACTCTTTTAACGCTGAGGTGTGATGACGAGCCACTACGGTGGTGAAGTAACTGATGCCCTGCTTCCAGGAAAAGCCTCTAAGCTCCAGGTAACACGAAATCGTACCCCAAACCGACACAGGTGGTCAGGTAGAGAATACCAAGGCGCTTGAGAGAACTCGGGTGAAGGAACTAGGCAAAATGGTGCCGTAACTTCGGGAGAAGGCACGCTGTCGGTAGGTGAAGTCCCTTGCGGATGGAGCTGAAGGCAGTCGAAGATACCAGCTGGCTGCAACTGTTTATTAAAAACACAGCACTGTGCAAACACGAAAGTGGACGTATACGGTGTGACGCCTGCCCGGTGCCGGAAGGTTAATTGATGGGGTTATCCGCAAGGAGAAGCTCTTGATCGAAGCCCCGGTAAACGGCGGCCGTAACTATAACGGTCCTAAGGTAGCGAAATTCCTTGTCGGGTAAGTTCCGACCTGCACGAATGGCGTAATGATGGCCAGGCTGTCTCCACCCGAGACTCAGTGAAATTGAAATCGCTGTGAAGATGCAGTGTACCCGCGGCAAGACGGAAAGACCCCGTGAACCTTTACTATAGCTTGACACTGAACATTGAGCCTTGATGTGTAGGATAGGTGGGAGGCTTTGAAGCGTGGACGCCAGTCTGCGTGGAGCCAACCTTGAAATACCACCCTTTAATGTTTGATGTTCTAACGTAGACCCGTAATCCGGGTTGCGGACAGTGTCTGGTGGGTAGTTTGACTGGGGCGGTCTCCTCCCAAAGAGTAACGGAGGAGCACGAAGGTTGGCTAATCCTGGTCGGACATCAGGAGGTTAGTGCAATGGCATAAGCCAGCTTGACTGCGAGAGTGACGGCTCGAGCAGGTGCGAAAGCAGGTCATAGTGATCCGGTGGTTCTGAATGGAAGGGCCATCGCTCAACGGATAAAAGGTACTCCGGGGATAACAGGCTGATACCGCCCAAGAGTTCATATCGACGGCGGTGTTTGGCACCTCGATGTCGGCTCATCACATCCTGGGGCTGAAGTAGGTCCCAAGGGTACGGCTGTTCGCCGTTTAAAGTGGTACGCGAGCTGGGTTTAGAACGTCGTGAGACAGTTCGGTCCCTATCTGCCGTGGGCGCTGGAGAATTGAGGGGGGTTGCTCCTAGTACGAGAGGACCGGAGTGAACGCACCACTGGTGTTCGGGTTGTCATGCCAATGGCATTGCCCGGTAGCTAAGTGCGGAAAAGATAAGTGCTGAAAGCATCTAAGCACGAAACTTGCCCCGAGATGAGTTCTCCCTGACTCCCTGAGAGTCCTGAAGGGACGTTGAAGACGACGACGTTGATAGGCCGGATGTGTAAGTGCAGCGATGCATTGAGCTAACCGGTACTAATGACCCGTGAGGCTTAACCTTACAACGCCAGAGGCGTTTTTGAGAGACGCAGAAGTAGATTTTCAGCTTGATTCATCCGGATAAAAGAATTAGCGATGTCCTGCGGAGTTAAGTCCGAAGGATTTTGCGCTGAGGCAAGGCGCCGACCGAGACGGAAGGAAGGAGCATACTGAGGTATGTGACTGAGTTACGCGAGGGAGAGCAACGCAGCATCAGCACAAAAGACACAGGACAGAGCACAGGAATTTGCCTGGCGGCTTTAGCGCGGTGGTCCCACCTGACCCCATGCCGAACTCAGAAGTGAAACGCCGTAGCGCCGATGGTAGTGTGGGGCCTCCCCATGCGAGAGTAGGGAACTGCCAGGCATCAA
>NZ_CAJCKS010000296.1:0-3215 GCF_903970985.1 Pantoea sp. ME81
CCATGAAATTAATGCGTACCGTGGGCGGCAGATGCGGATAAGCGGGTTCCTCCGCGCCACGCATTTCCCCTGCCGGGAAGCCCATGCCGGGATGAGGCCGGAAGCGCACCGGCTCGTGCCGCACCTGCCAGCTGCTGCCCGGCACGGGTGCCTCGGGATCGCTCCTTTCCAGTAGCTGACAGAAGCGGTAAAAATTCATATAAGGCAGCCGGTCACCCAGCCGCGCGATTAGCCGGGCAGGCGCTGACTGTGATTCTCTTTCCACCGGATGCATTTTCCTTCAGGCCGGATAATCAGGGAGAGCTGAATGAACTGGTTCATGTCCGCGTAAAGCGACAGGAAGCGGTTAAGCATCTCGCCGAACAGATGTATATCGCCATCACCGCTAAAGCCGCTGCTGTCGAGCGTCACCTCAATGTCGAGACCACGCAGCAGGTAACCAGACTCAAACCGCTGCAGACGGTGATGCTGTACGTCAAGGATCGCATCCAGTTTGCGGTTGCAGAGTTCGTCATCCTGCCAGTTGTACAGCGACAGCGTGCCGCGCAGCACCTCTGCGCTATTCATCATATTGATGAAGCCGGAACCGAGGTGGCTCAGCACCCGCCAGTGAAAGCGGTCCTCAGCGGGTGGATAAGCAGGAAGTGTCGGACGAGTCAGATTGCGCACCGTGACAGGGGTCTGCAGCACCTGTTCGCAGCGGTCCAGCAGGGTGCTCTGCAGCGCACGACGGGGAAGCTGCCCGTTGGTGCCGGTGATACGCAGCGAGAGCGTATCGCGGGAAAGCTCTTCCCCCTCCTCCCACTGCTGACCGCCGAGTATCAGCCAGGTGTCGTGCATCCCGGTCACGCCTTTTCGAACGCGCGTATGAAAATAGCGCTCAGGTGCGAGGCGTCGCATCATGCCGCCCCGGTGCCGGAAACTGGTGAACGGAACGTACTCTGCCGCGCCGGTCAGCCCTGAACCGCTGACTGCATCCACCGAGTAAATTTCGGTATGTCCGTCCTGCAGGCGCTTCGCGCGCAGCAGGTACTCGCTATCCAGTCCGTTAACCGTCAGCGGGTCTGCTTCCAGCGTGAACAGGTTAATCACCGGTACGCAGTGCAGTTTCAGCGAAGCATCGGTCACCGGCAAATCACTCTGCCACGCCTCACTGAATACCACCTCAATATCGAACCCCGTGAGTCCGGGTGGAAGAGGGATAGCTTCCAGTCCGTTCAGGATCACAAAGCGAAACTTCTCCGGGAAGGTGAAGTACTCCAGCAGCAACTGATAGCCGCTGAAGGCGCTGTCACCCTTTGGCCATAGTCTGTCGTCCTCACCAAATCCACCCGGGCTGAACCAGGCGTTGAGGGCCATCCGCTCCTGCTGCCCGGCCAGGCGGACGTATATCGCGGCCTGACGGCGGGTCAGCCTCTGATGCAGCGCGGTCGCGACGGGCACGTCTTCTCCCAGCCACAAGCTAAGATGGCGCAGGTCACACTGGCTCCAGTCCGCCTGCCCGCTGCTGGCTATGCGCAGACGCAACACGGAACGTCCGTCCGGCTCGGTGCCCATGACCACGCCTGAGATTGACAGCGGATTAAGCGTAACCGGCTTTGTGGTGCGGTAGTGGCAGACAGTATTTTTGGGGCCTACCGGGCGGGAATACACCTCCAGCCCGGCGGGAGCAGTCTCCGCCATTTTCATTTTGGGCAGATCAGGCGAGAGAGCCACTATGCTCAGTGACGGGATCGTGCGTAGATAGTGCGGCCAGAGCATGCTGACCAGGCCCTCAGTCAGCTCCGGCAGGTCATCATCAATCTTCTGGCGCAGTCTACCGACAGAAAAAGCAAATCCCTCCAGCAGGCGCTCCACAAAGGGATCCGGCGTGCCTGCACGATCCAGATTGAGCATGGCAGCGCGGTCAGGGTGAGTTTCGGCAAATTCTTTTGCGGCGTCGCGCAGATAGCGCATTTCGTTATCGTAATAACGCAGGGTTAAGTCTTTCATAAACGGGTTTCGTCTTCCTTTACGAAGTGGTCAGTATGGCAGCACGAGCGGCATCAATCCGGATAAGCGATGAAAGTAGTCTTTCCATCTCTGTGTGCGTCCTGGTTTTATCCGCTTCGCTTCGGCCTGCACGGCTGCGCAACAGCTTCAGCCTGCGGGACTGCACCTCAAACAACAGAGATGGCTCCCACTCGCCCAGCGTCATACTCTCTGCTTGCGTATCGAGCGCACATAGCAGATGAAGCGCCATTTCCTGACGGCCAAATTGCTCAGCAAGTCTGGCCATAAGCAAACGCAATAACCACTGCTGGCGAGATGAACTGATGCCGGGCCGCTGCTGCAGCCAGGCCAGCGCAGTCTCAATGCCCTCCCTGTCTGCCATGTCAGTAGCCTCGCTCTCCAGCTGCAGCACATCATCCTCTGCGCCAGCAGTCACAGAGACAGCCTCCGTTTCGAACACTCCCGCAGACATCAGCACATGCTGCTGGATCCAGCCCATGGTGACCTCATCCGCAAACGGCATTCCGTCACTGAAGGCCAGCGTCTCCAGCCCGTTGAGGCGCGACAGCAGGCCCTTCAGATCGTCCTGAACAATCGCCGCCAGCGCCGCATTACCCGAACGCGATTGCGCCTGGTGCTGGTACCACTGCAGGTCAAGCCAGAAGTGATTGCCGCCCCGGCTGAACAGGCTGTCGGCCTGCTCGGCCAGTTCGGCCCAGCTCTGCTGCAGCCACAGGCGTTTAAGCTGTGCGCGCTGGTCCGGCTTGGGTGGCTCGATACGGCTTTTGCCGTCGCCGGACAACGGTGGCAGCTGGCTGAGCGTGTCATGACGGATGGTTTTCATCAGCCTGTGCGCGGCCAGCCATCCGCCTGGCTGATCGCGCAGATAAGCGGCCAGCGTTCGTGCCTGATCCAGTAGATCACGCCCGGAACTGATAGCCGCCATAGAGGGGGCGGCGGAGGCTGAAGACGACTGGGATGCGGGACCGTCTGCCGCCGTCTGGGGCACCACCGCATCAGGGCCGCCTGCCCTCAGCAACCTTGCCTCCAGCGCGCCATAAAGGCCGCCAAGGCCGGCCCCGCCCTGCGCTCTGCATACGTCATAGATTGGAATAGCGTCGTGTAGGGAAAGAGTGTACTACCTGCTGTAGCCCTTGTTTATCCTCCTGACAGAATTGGATAAAATCGATAATCATATCTAATGTTCAGAATGGTGCTATGCT